>JAJFLJ010000100.1 GCA_021772755.1 Candidatus Sumerlaeota bacterium | reverse complement strand
AAGCTCTATCCGTGCATGCTGGCGGGACGCCCGCTGCTTGCCGCGTTTCACGAGCGCAGCTCCGTCGTCCCCATCATGAAGGAATGCCGTGCGGGGCGCGTCGTCGCGTACGGCGACGATGGCCCGGAGACGCGGTCTCCGCAGTTCGACGAAGCGGTGGGGTGGGCGCTGGAAGCGCCGCGCGACTTCGCGCCGGAGATGGACCGCGGGGCCGTCGGGCGGTACACCGCAAGAGCCATGACGCGGCGGCTGTGCGAGGTGTTCGACAGGGTGGCGAAGTCGCCGTGACGAAGCTTGCGATCGTGTCGTCCCATCCGATTCAGTACTACGCCCCGTGGTTTCGCCATATCGCGGAGCACATGGCGTTCGACCTTCGCGTGTTCTACCTGTGGGATTTCGGCGTGAAAGAAACGCATGACCGCGGATTCGGCGAATCGTTCGAGTGGGACGTTCCCCTGCTGGATGGCTACGATCACGAGTTCGTTCCGAACCGAAGCGCCGCTCCGGGGACGTCTTCGTTCCGGGGGCTGGACAATCCGGGGCTTGCGGACAGGCTCGCGGCATGGCGGCCGGACGCGGTTCTTCTGATGAACTACAATTCCCTGACTGTCGCGCGGTTCATGGCCAGGCGCGACCGGTCGGTTCCCCTTCTGTTTCGCGGGGATTCGCACCGGCTCGTTCCGCCGTCGGGCCCGAAGGCGCGGATAAAGGCGTTCGGAACATCGCGCTTCCTGAAGAGGATGAAGGCCTGCCTGTACGTCGGAGCGGCGAATCGCGAGTATTACCGGGGACATGGCGTCGGCGAAGAGCGGCTGTTCTTTTCCCCGCATGCGATCGACAACGACCGGTTCATCGGCGAGGAGCAAGCCGCACGCAGGGATGCGGCGCAATGGCGGCGCGATCTGGAAATACCGGACTCCGATCTCGTCGTTCTGTTCGCCGGAAAGTTCGTCCCCAAGAAGCGCCCCCTCGATCTTCTGGATGCGTTCCTGCGCATCGAACGCAACGACTGTACGCTGCTGTTCGTCGGAGGGGGGGGATTGGAGGGCGCATTGAAGTCGCGCGCGGCGGGGATCGATCGCGTCCGGTTCGCACCGTTCCAGAACCAGAGCGCAATGCCGAGAACCTACGCCGCGTGCGATCTCTTCGTGCTGCCGAGCTTCGGCCCCTCCGAGACCTGGGGTCTCGCCGTCAACGAGGCCATGTGCCTCGCGAAGCCGATTCTCGCCAGCACCCACGTCGGGTGCGCGGGCGATCTCGTCCGCGACAACGGTCTGGTCTTCGATGCGGGCAGCATCGACGACCTCGAAGCGAAGCTGAAGGACGCGCTTTCGTCGCGCGAGCGACTTGAGCGGTGGGGCCGCCGCAGCCGGGAGATCGTGGAGGACTACTCCTACGAACAGGCATCGGACGGTCTCGGCCAGGCGATGGAGTATTCGCTCGCCCGATGATCGTCCACGTCTGGGCTCCGGAGATGTTTCGCGGGACGGGAGGGATCCAGGCCTTTACGCGGGTGCTCCTGGAGTCACTCGGCGAAGTACGGCCCGACTGGCGCCTGAAGGTGCTTCTCAAGAACGACACGTCGGAAGAGAACATCGGTGGAACCGAGGCCGAGATCGTGCACTTCGGGAGCGTTCCCGAACGAAGGAGAACACTCTCGTTTGCGACCGGCGTATTCCGCGCCGCTCTGCGGGAGCGGCCAGACTTGATCGTCGTGTGTCACGCGAACTTTCTCCCGGTGGCGCGGTGGGTGGGGAAGTTGACAGGGATTCCGTTTCTGGCGTCGGCGTATGGCGTCGAGGTGTGGGGGTTGGAGCGCGGCTCGCGGGTCGCACGGGGATTGCAAAGTGCGTGGCGCGTGTTTTCCATCAGCCGCTACACTACGGAGCGTATCGTTCGCGAAGCGGGCGTCGCGGCCGATCGCGTGCTGAGTCTGCCATGCACCTTCGACGAGGAACGGTTCGCGATCGGCCCCGACCGCTCGAACGTTCGGGGCCGATTCGGGATTCCGGAGGGCGCCCGCGTTCTGCTGACGGTGAACCGGCTCTGCGCTGCGGAGACGTATCGCGGATACGACGTCGTGCTCGATGCCATGCCGGCGATTCTGAAGGAATGCCCCGGCGTGCATTGGGTCGTCGCCGGCGATGGCGACGACCGGCCGCGGCTGGAGGCGGAGATCGCGCGGCGGAGTCTCTCCGCCTTCGTTCACCTGGCGGGTTTCGTTCCGGACGAACAGCTGGCGGACTGCTATCGGGCATGCGATCTGTTCGTCATGCCGAGCAAACTCGAGGGCTTTGGCATCGTCTATCTGGAGGCGATGGGTTGCGGGAAGCCGTCGCTCGGCGGGAACGCGGACGGGGCGCGCGACGCGCTGCTCGACGGGGAACTGGGATTGCTCGCGAATCCGGACGATCCGCAGGATATCGCCCGGCTGGTCGTCGCGCACCTTCGCGGCGAGTCGGAGAACGGGCTGCTGTACGACGGCGAAGGATTGAGAGCGGAGTTGATGAGGCACTACTCGCGGGCGGCGTTTCGCGACCGCGTGCGCGGCGTCGCGGACCTGTTCGAATCGGAGGGCGCGTGAGACTCTCCTGCTGCCAGGTTGTCGCGAGCATCAACGCACTGACCGGAGGGCCGGCGGTTTCGGTGCCGAACCTCGCCGGCGCTCTGGCCGCGCGCGGCTGGGATTCGTGGGTCGCGTCGATCGACGATCCGGTGCTGGGCGCGGAGCGCCGCGCCCAGGGCGTGGAGCATCTCTCCGTTCCCGCGACGGCGCTTTCGCGCAGGCTTCGCGGTATCTCGGGAACTTTCGCGCGGCGGCTGACGCGCGAGGCGGACATGCGGTTCGACATCGTTCACGGCCACGGAATGTGGATGGCCCAGAACGCCTGCGCGCGCAGGGCGGCGGCGCACGCGGCGGTTCCGCTGGTCGTCAGCCCGCGTGGCATGATGGAAGCATGGTCGATGAGTAACGCGATGTGGAAGAAGCGCCTCGCGATGTTCGTCTACGAGCGTGCGAATCTGAACGCCGCCGTTGCGTTCCATGCGACGGGCGAAGCCGAGGCGGAGTCCATTCGCCGGGTCGTCGGCGACGTTCCGGTCGCGGTGGTTCCGAACGGTATCGACCTGAGGCAGTATGCGGAGCGCGAAAGCAGAAATGCGCTGGAGCGGCGCTTTCCGGAGCTTTCCGGAAAGCGATGGCTGCTCTTCATGTCCCGCATCCACCCCAAGAAAGGGGCGGACAAGCTCCTGCGCGCGTGGGAGCGGATGCACGCCGATCACCCGGACTGGATTCTTGCGATCGCCGGCGACGGAGCGACCGAGCATCTCGCGCCGCTCCGGCGGATGGCGGCGGGGTTTCCCCACGGGGGCGTCGTCATGACGGGCGCGATCGAAGGACGGGAGAAGGCGAGCGCACTTTGCAACGCGGACCTGTTCGTTCTTCCGACGGCATCGGAGAACTTCGGGATCGTCGTCGCCGAGGCGCTCGCTTCGGGAAC
>JAJFLJ010000099.1 GCA_021772755.1 Candidatus Sumerlaeota bacterium | reverse complement strand
CGGGCTGGGTGGCTCACTTTCGCCCCCTCCGCCGGTCCCGCGCGGCAAGCAGCGGCAGCGCCGCGAACACCGCGAGCAGCACCATGATCGCAAACGGCATGAGCAGAAGCGCGAGAAAGACGGTTCTGCGGCGTCTTCCGCTCCGGCGCCAGCTCTTGTAGGATTCGCAGCGCTTCCAGAGTTCGCCGGGTGCGAAGCTCGACGCGATCACTTCGGCGATGCGGACCGGAAAGGGAAGTAATCGACCGGCGGTGGGGGACTCATGGTCATCCGCAAGGCGAGCCAAAAGGCGACCGCGCAGTCCTGCACGAGTCGGGGAAGGTGAAGAAGGCCTTCGGCGAGTCCGCTTCGCACCTGGTGGAGCGCCATGTCGTCATCGACGAGAAGAAGCCGCTTCGAGGACTTGAGATAGAGCGTGATGGGGAACGTGTTTGGGGCCACGACGACATCGTACCGGCGCAGGTCGAACGAGAGCTTCAGCCTGTCGAAGAGAGATCGCGCCCTGACGCTTCGGCGCTTGCCGAGTCGGTCTTCGGAAGCGAGCATCGGTCCCGCGTCGGGCATCACCGCATGAACGTCGGCCCCGGGCCACTTCTCCCGCACCGAGCGAAGTTGTCCCAAGGCTGATTCCGAAGTCTCCGTCGCGATGAAAGCGACCCGGTGCGGCGTGCGGGGCGATGGCGTCCGGGAACCCGAACGCGAACGCGGGGTCTCGGAACCGAGGGACTTGATCTTCTGCGGCGCGGGCCCCATCCGAAGTGCAGCCGCATCGCGAACGGCCTCGACGATGGCCCGGGCGACGCCGGTTCGTCCGGCAGACTCGAAAGATCGCATGTTTCGAAGAAGCACTCTCAACAGGTGGAACAGCGACCGAATGCGTCTGCTTCTCGGTGTGAAGCGCCGAAAGAAGTAGATCGCGTTGCGGTGCACCAGATATGCCGCGACGCTGCTCTGCCTGGATCGCCGGTTGTCGAAATGCTCGTGCTCGACGATCGAACCGGTCACTCCCACCACGCGCCAGCCCGCCCTGCGGAACCTGATTCCCCAGTCCACATCGTCCCAGAAGACGAAGTACCCGGGATCCCAGATGCCCACTTTCCGAATCGCTTCGACGCGCGCGAGCAGCGAACAGGCGGCGGCATAGTCGGCATCGAGAAGAGGGCCCGCAGGAGCCTTGTCCCGCTTCCCCTCGCCGTTTCTCCTCAGACCGCAGCCGCGCCACTCCACATGGGCACCGATTTCCTGAACGAGATCGTTCTGCCCAAGGACCAGAATTGTCGAGCCCGCGACGGCGATCTTCGGGTCCGTTTGCATCGCGTCCAGCAGCGCGTCGAGGGCTCCGGGGTGGACGTCGATGTCGTTGTCCATCAGCCAGAGGAAGTCGTACTTCTTCTCCGAATCCAGACCCCAGACCATTCCGGCGTTGAATCCGCCCGTGCCGCCCAGGTTTTCGCCCGTCTCCAGCAGCTGGCACTCGGGGAACTCCCCGCGTACCATTTCGACCGATCCGTCCGTGCTGGCGTTGTCCACCACCAGCAGGTCGAAGGGCGTTCCCCCCAGGCTGCGGAGGGAAAGCAGCAGCTTTTGCAGGTAATCCCGCTTGTTCCAGTTGACGATAATCGCGAGAACGCGGGGGTGATTCGGGGGAGACGTGGTGTTCATGGAAGGACGCTGCCGATCTTGGGCTGAGGGCCTGTTTCGACCACACACCCGCCTGCCGCAAGGACTATGAGACTCATGCAAGACAAGACGACTCAACGACTTCTGATCGAAAACTGCCGTCACCTCGCCACGTTCGACGACGAGGAACGGGAGCTGACCGATTGCGACATTCTTGTCGAGGGCCCCGCCGTCAAGGCCATCGGCCCCGGCCTCCGCCAGGCGCTGGGCCTCGATCCGACGATCCCCTCCATCGACGCTTCCACCTGCCTGGCCATTCCGGGGCTGGTCAACGTCCACCACCACATGTGGCAGGTTCTGACGCGGGTCATGCCGCGGGTCCAGAATGCCGAACTCTTCGACTGGCTCGTGGAGAACTACAAGGTGTGGGAGAACGTCGATCCCGAGGCGGTCTATCTCGGCGGGCAGATCGCGATGGCGGAGATGCTTCTGAGCGGATGCACCACTACCAGTGACCACCACTACCTCTTTCCGGCGGGGCAGCCCGTCGAACTGCTCGACGAAGCGTTCCGCAGCGCTGCGGACCTGGGGATGCGTTTCCATCCAACGCGCGGGTCGATGACCCTGGGCGAGCGCGACGGCGGCCTTCCGCCCATGACGCTGGTCGAGACGCCGGACCGAGTGCTGGAGGACTACGAGCGCGTGATCTCGAAGTTCCACGACATGTCCGACTACTCCATGACGCGCATCGCGCTGGCGCCCTGCGCGCCGTTCAACGCCACAGAGGACCTCTTCCGCGAAACGGTTCACGTCGCCCGCCGCCACGGCGTTTCCATGCACACGCATCTGGCCGAGACGGCCGACGAGGACGTGTACTGCCTCGAACGCTTCGGCTGCCGGCCGCTGGACTACGTTGCGCGGCTGGGCTGGGAAGGCCCCGACATCTGGTTCGCGCACTGCGTGAAGCTGAATTCCGAAGAGATCGCGCGCTGCGCGTCGAGCGGGATGGGCGTGGCCCACTGCCCCTCGGCCAACGCCCGTCTGGGCAGTGGCATCGCTCCGATTCCCGAGATGCTCGAGAAGGGCGTTCGCGTCGGGATCGGCGTGGACGGCTCGTCGAGCAACGACTCAGGCGACTTGTTGGCGGAGACGCGGTTGGCGTTCCTCTTCCACCGCGCGGCCGGCGGCGCATCGGCCATCGACGCGCGGGCGGCTCTGAGGATGGCGACGCGCGGCGGCGCGGCAGTCCTCCGGAACGAGAAGATCGGCCGGATCGCCGTCGGGGGCGCCGCCGACATCGTCCTCATCGACCAGGAGCGGTTCGACCTCGCCGCCGGGGCCAGCCTCGACCCGCTGGCGGGCCTGGTCTTCTGCGGGCTGAACCGTCCGGTGGACTACACCATCGTCAACGGGCGCATCGTGGTGGAAAAGGGGCGCTTGTGCCGCGCCCGCGAGTCGGCGATGGTTCGCAGCGCGAACGAGGTGACAGCCGCTCTCGTCGAGAAGGCGAAGACCCGGCGAGGAATCGACTGCTCGATTCGGATTGATTGGCCGGTCAACTCCGAAGAACGATGAGATTGAACGATTTGCGGTGGATCATAGAGATTTCGAATCAGCCCGCGCGGGAGCTGGAAGACGGTGACTGGCAGAGATTCCAAGAGATCGAAGTCCGACGAAACCGATCCTCTGATCCCCGCGACGGAGGAGGACCGGGACACGGTTCTTGTCGTCGATGACCAAGAAGCGGTTTGCCAGCTTCTGTCCCGCTACCTGTCCAGGAAGGACTTCGAGATCGTCGAGGCGCGCTCCGGACTCGAGGCGCTCGACCGCGTGCGGGAAGTCGGCCCGACCGCCATCGTCACCGATATTCGCATGCCGGACATGGACGGCATGGAGCTTCTCGCCCGGATCATGTCGACCGATCCCGACATGATCGTTATCATGACGACCTGCGCGCCGAGCGTCGATCTGACGATCGAGGCGCTTCGCGCCGGAGCCTCCGACTTCCTTCCCAAGCCGGTGGATCTGACCAGGCTCTACGAAAGCCTGAGGCGCGGCATCCAAAGGCGGAAGGTGCGTCTGGCGACCCAGCGCCACCAGATCACGCTCGAGAAGCGCGTTCGCCGCCGCACCGCCGCGCTCAGCCAGGCACTCGACGAACTTCGCCGCGTCAACACCCAGCTCAAGAGCGCGTACGAGGGTTCCATCGAACTGCTGAGGCGCACCTCCGCAGTGCGCGACGACGACACCGGCGCGCACCTCGACCGCATTCGCCTGTTCTCCGGAGAGGTCGCCGCCTGTCTGGGACTTTCCGACGACGACGTGGAGATGATCAGGGCCGCGAGTCCCATGCACGACATCGGGAAGATCGCGATCCCGGACCAGATTCTCCAGAAGACAGGCTCGCTGACGCTCGAGGAATTCGAGACCATGAAGAAGCACACCCTCATCGGCGGCCGGATTCTGGGCGGCTACGGCGTGCCGATCTTCGTGGCGAGCGAGCAGATCGCCCTGACCCACCACGAGTGCTGGAACGGCAACGGGTATCCGCGCGGCCTGGCGGGAAACGACATTCCCGTCTTCGGGCGCATCGTCGCCGTGGTGGATGTGTGGGACGCGCTCACCCACAAGCGCTGCTACAAGCCGGCCTATTCCACGGAGAAGTCCCTGGAGCTGATGGAGCAGGGCCGCGGATCGCAGTTCGATCCCGACGTGCTCGACGCGTTCATGGAAGCGCTGCCGAGAATCCTCGAAATCGAGGCGGAACTTCGTGAAATGCGAACCAAGGCGGCGTCCGAAGGCGACGGAAAGTAATTCCCCCGGCGCTTCCGCTTGCGGCGCCCCGATGACCGGGAAAGCGTCCTCGCCATGACGCGCCGCGCACTGATTCTCGGCTCCGGCGTCTGCGGTCTGGCGACCGCGCTCCGGATTCGGGAACTCTCACCCGAAACGCACATCACGATGCTGGAAGCGGAGGATCGCGTCGGCGGTCTGGCGCGTTCCCTCACGGTCGGCGGGCTCGTCGCCGACATGGGACCGCATCGCATCCATACCGAACTGCCGGACGTGCAGGCCTTTCTCCAGGACATCGCCGGCGACGAGATGATCCGCGTCGAGCGCCGCTCGAAGATGTGGATTCGGGACCGCTGGATCCAGTATCCCCCCCAGCCGCTGGAGGTGCTCCGGGTCTTCGGTCCGCTGACGCTTGCGCGCGCGATGGTTTCCTGGGCCGCTCAGAAGCTGCAGCCGGATTCCGAGGCGGCGGACAGCTTCGAAACCGTGATGACGTCGGCCTTCGGCGCGGAACTCTACCGCCTGATCGTCATGGACTATACCAGGAAGGTCTGGAAGATTTCGCCGCGGCGGATTCACGGCGACATCGCCCGCGTCAGAGTCTCCGCCGGTGGCCTGGACAGGATGATCAAGCGGGTGCTCGGCGCCGAGAAGGAGGGCGCGGAAACCGCCCTCAAGAAGTTCTACTATATCCCCGGCGGGGTCGAGAACCTGGCGAAGCTCATGGAGGAGCGCCTTCGGCGGTCGAACGTCGATATTCGCACGGGGGAGAAAGTCGTTCGACTTGGGCGAACGGAGGCGGGGGACTGGCGGGCGACGACGGACTCCGGCGAAATGTTCGAGGCCGACGATGTCGTTTCGACGACGCCACTTCCGGAGCTGGTGGAGTGGCTCCAGGCCGACCGTCCCGACGAAGCCGCCGCGAGGAATTCCCGCGATCTGCGGTTCATCGCCAACTTCCTCGTGTGCGTCGTCGTCGACAGGCCCTCCGTCACCGGTTGCCAGTGGCTCTATTCTCCCGGACGCGACACGGTGTTCAACCGGGGGTACGAGCCCGGCAACTTCTCCGACTCGATGTCGGCGCCTGGCAAGTCGATGATCGTGCTGGAAATCACCTGCCATCACGGCGACGGGACGTGGAAGCGGACGGACCGCGAACTCGTGGACGCGACCGTCAGGGGTCTGGAGCGAACCGGGCTCGTCCGCAGGAGCGAGGTTCTCGAAACGCTCGTTCACCGGATTCCGCACACGTATCCACTGTACGATCTCGGCTATCGCGAGCGGGTGGGGGCGGTTCTGGACTACGTGTCCGAATTCCCGGGGCTCGTCTCGACGGGACGGCAGGGGCTGTTTCTCCACAACAACATGGACCACAGCATCCACATGGGGTTCAGGGCCGCGGAAACGCTGCTGGGCGACAGGACCGGCAGGCCCGGCAGGGAGTTCTACCGGGACGTCGCGCGGTTCCAGAGTTTTCGCATCGTCGACTGACGCCGGCTACATCACCGGCATGGTGACCATCAGAATCCAGCGCGTCATGATGAAGTTCGAGAGCAGGATCAGCATCAGCGTGACGACGACCGCGGTCGTGGTGGCGCGGCCGACTCCGGCGGCTCCGCCGTGCGTGTTGAATCCGAAATAGGAACCCACGAGAGCGACGATGCACCCGAAGACGAATGTCTTCATGAAGCCCGAATAGACGTCCCGCAGGTCGGCGAATTTCAGGGTCACGGTGTAGTACTCCACCGGGTTGATGTTCAGCGCGGAGGCGGCCACGATCATCCCTCCGGCGAATCCGGCGATCAGGCAGAGCACGCAGATCAGCGGCAGCAGCAGCGTCATGGCGATCAGGCGCGGGGCGACGAGATAGCGCATCGGGTCCACGTTCAGGATGTCCATCGCGTCGATCTGCTCCGTGACGCGCATGGTCCCGAGTTCCGCGGCGATCGACGCCGCGACGCGGGCCCCGACGACGAACGCGATGAAGACGGGAATCATCTCGCGGGAGTTCGCGATGAACGAGATCGCCGGGACGTAGCTCTTCGCCCCGAACTTGATCATCTGCATTCCCGTTTGAAGAACCATCACCAGGCCGACGAACAGCGCCGTGGTCAGCGCGACGGGGAGCGAGCGCACCCCGAGCGCCATGGCCTGGTCCATGATCTGGCGCCAGTTCCACGGCGGGGTGAACACCCGCGCCCAGGCCTTGCCGCAGAAGATGACGAACCCGCCGGCCGCGCGGACGAACCGCATGGTGAGCGAGCCGAGTGCCTCGACGAATGTGTCGTTGAAAACGTGCAGCATGGGAACCCGTTCGCCCGCCCTTCCGGGTAGAGAGAGTGCCGCCCGCCCCGGGGAATCAAGTGGAGGCTTCGGCCCGCCGCCTTGCCTTCGCGGCCCGTCTCGACCTTCGGCGCTCCCCCTTTTCCTTCTTTCGCTGGACCTCCTCCGGCGTCGTCTTCCAGCGCCGGTGAAACCAGAAGTACTGGGCGGGGTAGAGGCGAACCATGTCCTCGATGGTCCGGGTATAGGCCTGGGTGACGGCGCGGACCCGCTCCTCCATCGGTTCGATGTGCGCGAAGTCCGCCGGGTCCACGGGTTTCGCGATCACGACCCGGTGCCGTGTGGGGCCTTCGCGAACCAGAAACCCCGGCACGATGGGCTTTCCGGTCCGGATCGCGAAGAACGCCGGCGCGGTCGTCGTCGAGGCGGGTCGTCCGAAGAAATCGACGAAGACGCCTTCGTGCCCCATGTCCTGGTCCGGGAGCACATTGACGATCCGGCCGTCGCGGAGCGCGCGAAGGATCGCGCGCGCCGGGGAGGGCGTGTCGGTCCAGATGATTTGGAGACCGTGCCTGGCCCGCGTTCGTTCCACGAACGCCTGCATGGGCGGATTGTGGAGTGGCTTGGCCAGCGTCGACAGTTCTCTGGTCGCTCCCCAGTACGCGCCAAGAAGCTCCCAGTTTCCCAGATGGGCGGTTACGCCCAGGAAGGATCCGTGGCGCTCGCGAAGCTCGTCGAGCACCTCTCCGTTTTCGACCGCGACGATTCGCTGCCGGACCCAGTTTCGTCCGCGGTGCTGAAGCATCATGGTCTCGACCGCCGTCATCGCGAGCGACTTGTACGCTTCGCGCGCGATTCTCCGGCGCTCGGAATCGTCGAGCTGGTCTCCGAAGGCGATTCGCAGGTTGTGGACGAGGGTGCGGCGGCGAACGGGAAACAGGCGACTCGCCAGAATACCGGCGACGGCGCCGATGTTCGCCGCCAGGCCTGCCGGAAGCGGCGCGAGCAGAAGTCCCGCAATGCGCGCCGCGAGGTATTCGATCCGGTGAAGAAGAGTCGGCTGCGATGCCCTCGCCATCAACCGTTACGACGGTTGAAGGGCTGCCAGGTGCTTCTGGGCCCGTTCGAGGTGCTTCTGGTCGCCGCGCTGCTCGCTGAGGTCTCGAACGCGCTCCCACTGCTTGAGCGCGCGATCCCGCCACTCGGGCTTCTTCTCGTAGATGATGCCCAGGTTGTTGAGTGCCGGAAGATACTCGGCATCGACCTCCAGCACCTTCTGGTAGCACTCTGCGGCACTGTCGTAGTCGCGCATCTTCAGGTGTTCGCGCGCCGAGTTGCAAAGCCGCTCGATCTGCTCCCGCGAGTTGCCGCCGGAGACGGTCGCTGCGGAGGCCGAAGAGGGGGGCGACTGGAAGCCCTGGCCGGCGCCTGGGGACGCGGGCGAGCCTGCGGCGGGCTCGCCGGAGAGGAGATTCGCCTCGTTCGCGAGGTCCTCCACGACCGCTTCCGCCTCCTTGCCCGTCTTGATCTCGAAGATCGAATCGAGCTTCGAGACCAGAAGGATGTCGCTCACGCCCTTGGAGGGGGACACCAGGGTCAGCGCGGCGCGGTTCTTGTTCGAGGAGACCTTCATCCCCACGAGCACGCCCAAGCCGGCGCTGTCGATGAAATCCACGCGCGACAGGTCCAGGTTCACCTGGCTGACTTCCGAAGTGATTCTCGGGACGACAGCCGCCTTGAGACGGTCGCACTCGTCGAGCACCACCCGCCCCCGCAGCTGCACCAGCATCCTGTCGGCTTTTTGAAATATCCGAATGTCCATAAGCGTCAGCCTGAGCGGTTCCTTTTGGTTCTGTCGTGTTCGTTGCCCGGGCGGTGTCTAGAACGCGCCCATCATCTCGTCCATGTTCTCGGCGGGGTCTCCCTCGGCGTCTGTCGGAGCCGAGACCGCCCCCGCCTCGTTGTACCACGCGACTGCCGCGGCCTGCGCGGGGTCGGGCACGAAGCCCTCCTCGGCAGCCAGTTCCTTCGCCCCTTCTTCCTGGGCCACGCGGTGTTTCTGCGCGACGAGACTCTCAACCTTCGCGTTCAGATCCGACTCGACGATACTGAATTTCTTCAGGCCGTAGATAAACCGGACAACGAAGCGGGCTCGGACCTGATCCTCTTCCGTGGGGACCGCAGCGATATTGACGCTGTCGACTTCGAGCATCTCGTCGCTGTTGGTGACCTCGTAGAGAAAGGCCATGACGGACGAATTGCTGCCCAGCATCTCGATCTCCACGGCCAGGGCGTCGCCGATATAGAACTCGTCCTCTTCGGGCTCGGGTTCCTGCATGGACATTCCCATTCCCATTCCCGCCATGCCCATGTCGCGGCTCTCCTCCATCCCGCCGCCGCCCATCATCATCTGCATCATCATCTCTTCTTCGTACATCATGCTCTCGTCGTAGTTCAGCCCGCCCTTCGCGGCCACGGGCTCTTCCACCTCGCGCTCCTCCTTCGGCGGCCACTTCAGCTTGGCCACATCCCAGAACTTCACCTCGGTGACGGCTGAGATCCCGTGCTTGTCCGCGATCCGAATGAGAAGAAGCAGGGTGTTCATCTGCCTGTAGGGGAAGCCGTAGAAATCCTCCTCCCATTCGAGCCGGAACAGCCGCTTCAACTGCTTCTCGTAGGCGCTGTCCGAAAGGATGCCGAGTTCCTGGCGTGGAACCGAGTCCTTGACCAGGTCGATCCGGTTGAGGGTCATGATATGGGCGACCCAGGTGCCGAGCTTCTCCTTCATGTCGGCACGCCGCGCAGGCGCCAGCCCGAACATTGTCAGTTGCTGATTGTATTCGAACTCCTTGCGCGCGAGCAGCGGAGAGTCCGGCGGTGCGGACTCGATCAGGGCGTTCGTGTCGTTCAGGTCCCGAAGGAGGTCGCCCACGTCCTTGCCGCTCTGGGTGATCGTGGGCGGCAGTTCGTCGAGAATCGCCCAGCGCTTGTTGTAGTTCTTCAAGGACTGGATGGCGGGCGGTGAGTTGGGGTTGTTCTGAGCCTCGAACTGGGCTTCGGTGGCGCGGTTGAGTCCCTGCACGATGCGCTGGTCTTCGTACTCGTCCATGAATGTCAGTTGCGTCGTCTTCAGGTTCTTTCTCAGGTCCTGCAGCTCGTGTAGCTTTTCCCACGTCCTGTTGCGGTGCCCTTCCTCCAATTCGGCGGCCTCTTCCACCGTCGTCGCCACCCCCCGAAGGATGTCCGGCTCGTAGACGCCCCCTTGCCGGGCAAGTTCGTAGAACTCGATTTCCTTGTTGATCGTCTGATAGTCGAATTCGTGGATATTCGGCATCGCCTGGGGCGAACCCCCGGAGGTGTAGACACTGAGCGCCTGGTCGTACTCGCTTTTCGCCTGCCTCAACTGGGCGGCACTCTCCTTGAACGCCTGAAAGTGGAGAACGGCGATGGCGGCCACCGCTCCGATGACCCCGATGACGATTCGCTCCCGCTTCCCTATTTTCATCTGATTTTTCCGGACTTGTGGCGTTTATTCGTTCGTCGATGAGTATCCTCTTCATCGTTTTCCGGGGCTCTTCGGTGTCAACCCAAATGGGGAATCCGGGGGGCGCGCGCGGCAGGGTCATGAAAAGGATTGAGCACCCCTCAAACCCAAGGCATTCAAGGCTCCAACTCACAGGATTCCGACCCCCGGGACATGCTGCGACTGACCCTCCAAACCGGTGCCGAAGCGGGCAAAGTTCACGAGATTTCGTCCGAGCGCGTCACCATCGGCCGGAGCGTCAACAACGACCTCCAGATCATCGACCGCCGCATGAGCCGCAACCACTCCGAGGTCTTCCTCGAAGGCGGCCAGTGGAAGGTCCGCGACATGGGCAGCAAGAACGGCACTCTCGTCAACGGGGCGCCCTGCTCCGTCGCCGTCGCCGTCAACGTCGGAGATGTCATTCAGGTCGGGGACACGGAAGTCCTCTTCCACGACGAATCCCTGGAATCCAGCGTCGACAAGACCCCCACGCCGGGTGGGCGCTCGGCGCGAAAGAAGGAGGCGTCCTCCTGGAAACTCGTCGAAGAGCACCAGTGGGGGGCGACCCGCGGCGAGCTGCGGGCCGGCGTGCCGGGCAAGGCGCTCCTCGCCATGCCCGACGCCGAGGCCGGCGCGCGGGAAATGGCCCGCCGTCTCGAAATCCTCTACCAGGTCACGGAAGCCATCCGCTCCACCTTCTCGCTGGACGATCTTCTCGAGGAAATCGTCCAGATCATCTGCGAGGTCATCAAGCCCGACCGTGCCTATCTGCTCTTTCGGGACCAGGAATCCGGCGAGCTGACGCCGGAAGTCATCAAGACGCGCAAGGAGGAGGACGACGAGAAGGAGGTCAAGATTTCCCGCTCGATCATCGAGCGCTGCACGAAGGAGGGTGTCTCCCTTCTCGTCTCCGACGCGGCCCAGGACGACCGCTTCGCGGAAAGCGAATCCGTCATCATGAACCGGATTCGCACCGCGATGGTGGCGCCTCTCATCTACAAGGGCGAAACGATGGGCGTGGTCTACATCGACACCAACACGCGGATGGTGCCGTTTACCCAGGGCGACCTCGAACTTCTTACGGGCATTACCAACCAGGCGGCGCTCGCCATTTCCAACGCCCGGCTGCACTCGCAGCTCGTGGAGCAGCACAAGCTCGCCCGCGAGATGGAAATCGCTCGAACGATCCAGATGAACCTGCTTCCCAAGGTCTACCCGGAAATCGAGGGTTTTCAGGTGTCCGCGATGTCTCTTCCGGCCAAGCACGTCGGCGGCGACTACTACGATTTCCTTGAGATGCCCGATGGCCGCACGGTTCTCGCCATCGCGGACGTCTCGGGCAAGGGCGTGCCGGCGGCGATCCTGACGGCGACGACCCGCAGCTACCTCCAGAGCGAGACCCAGCATTCCTCCGCGTCGGTCGTGGATACGGTCGCGCGGATCAACGAGATGGTCTTCCGCGACGTGACCAACGAAATGTACGTGACCATGGCCTACGTCTGCCTGGACCACCGCACCGGGGAGATCGAGTATGTCAACGCGGGGCATTGCTACCCGATCATCGTGCGGTCCTCCGGCGAATTCGCCTTCCTCGACAAGGGCGGGCTCTTCCTCGGCGTGGTCCCCAAGACCGAGTACGAGTCGGAGCGGGTGGCCATCTATCAGGGAGAGGTCCTTGTGCTGGCGACCGACGGCGTCACCGACATCCAAAACCGTCGCGGCGAGCAATTCGGCACCGAGCGCCTTCATTCCGTCCTGCGCAAATCCGCCCACCTGGGCGCCGAGGCGATCCGCAACGCCATCTACCAGGAATGCGTCAAGCATCGCGGCGATGCGGACCAGTTCGACGACTTCACGCTCATCGTGGTGAAGCGCGACGGCGCTTCCGACCATCTCCTCGAAGACCTCGAACTGGACTGAGCCCGCCATCTGGTTCCATGGCGCCGCAATGTGTCAAAAGGCGCAGGTGGCCGAATCGGCGAGCCAGCTCCCCCAAGGGGTCCTAAAACGCCGCAAACGATTGACAACTCGGGGTCTGCGCCCGATAAGTTCCGGTGAGTTCGGGGTCGGCGGGTTCGGCCCCGATTTTGCCCTTACTCGCCAGGACGATATGTCAATGGGGTGAGTACACATGGAGCGAATCACGGATTATCGAACGACCGAGCGCACGTCCCCACTTCACGTGGAGCGGATGCCGCTGCATATGCAGCCGGCCAGGTTTCGGCAGGAGCGGGAGGTGCAGGTGCGGACCCCTTCGCGGACGGAAATCCAGAAGGACGCGTGGAGGGACTATCTGGTTCAGAGCGAAGGGGTGGAAGTCTAGCGCGTGGGCACTCCGGCCGATCGCTTTCGTACGGTCGCGGCGCTCGTTGCGGTTGCGGCGCCCTGCCTCCTCTTCGGCCAGAGCCAGCCCGAATCGCTTCCCGCCGAACTCATGTCCGACTGGCCCAGGGCCCATCCCGGCGGCCTGCCATTCGCGTTGCCGGACCCCGCCGCTCTCCGGGTCGCCGCGCCGGAACCCGAAACCGACGGGCCGCCGCCCGAGGACGAATTCTCCCACATCTCCATTCCCTCGCTGCCCACGCGCCATGTCGGGCACCGATCGGCGGACGAGTGGCGCGTGGGGGAGAAGAGCCCGATCGAGGACAAGGGACCCTCGTCCGTGCTGGACGCGGGCCAATCGATGCTTTCGATTTCGAACGACTTTCGCGACATCACCGTTTCGTTCGAGTTCGAAACGGACCAAGGCCAGGAGCCGCTCCGGTTGGTGCTGCCTCCCGGCGAGAACGAGTCCGTTGCGCTCGAAGCGGGGAGCGTCGTGGTGCGCCGGGAATGCTGGAGATCGAATCGGACGTCTCCGCCGCTCCGGGAAGTCTTCCCCGCCCTGGAACTGGACGAAGGCCGGAAGTACCTGATCGAGCTGAGCGATTCCGATGAGCGGGAGATTCTGCGAATCGTCGATGCGCCGCTTTGGGGCAGCAGATAGCCCTCAGATGGGCGGCGCACTGGGCTCCAGATTGATGGCGCCCTCGACCTGTTCCACGGTCGGCGGATCGTCGGTGCGGATGAATCCGAAGTAGTACACCGGCACGTACCCGATCCGCAGGACGTCGCCCGGGCGGACCGGCGTCTCGCCCTTCACGGGCTTGCCGTTGATCGTCGATCCGTTCTGGCTGCCCAGGTCCTCCAGCACGACACCCATGTTCGTGACTGAGATGCGCGCGTGTCTGCGGGAAACGCTGCCGTGGTTGAGAGCCAGGTGATTGTCCGGCAGCCGCCCGATGAGCAGGTTCGCCACGTTGAACGCCAGCAGACGCGGCCCGCCGGTGGTCGCGATGCCCAGCATGAACGTGCGGGCCGACCGCGCGGACGGGGCGAGCGTCTTGGTCACCGGGTCGGTCTTCGCCGACTCCTGGCGCAGCTTTTTCGTATCGTTCTGGTCGCTTGCCATCGGCAAAGCCCCGGGCGTGGTGTCGTCGCCAGCGTTTTCGTCCGGCGGGGGAGCGTCAAGTCACTCGTTGGGTCGGCGCGGCGGTCCGTACCGCGAAAGGGGCAGGACGCACTGGAAGGCCAGGACCTCCCAGCTCGCGAAGACGCCCCCCGTGGAGTAGGGGTCGCCCTGGATCAGCTCCTCCGCCTCGGCAGCGCTCTCCGCCTCGATCACGAAGAGCGATCCCTGGCCGTTTCCCAGAGGTCCGGCAAGGACCATCCGCCCGGCATCCTCCAGGCGCTTCCAGTATTCCAGGTGCGCCGCGCGGAGCGCCGGGCGCCGCCCGAGCGATCCCTCCGCGTCGCGGGCGATCACGACGAAACTCACGATGCCGCCTTTCGCGCGAGCCGTTCGACGGCGCGCTCGTGCTGCTTGCGAAGACTGCGCTTCCAGTTCTCCGACAGGACGCCGACGCTCTCGGCCTCCGCCACGGCACCCGCATACGCGACATGCTCGTACATCACGCGGTGAAGGCGCGCGATGGTCCACTCCGGCGCGACACGTTCGATCGGTTCGAGGCAGTCGCCGGACTGCACGACGCCCGGCTCGATGACGCGCATATAGTAGCCCGACGCGGCCAGACGCGTCATCGACCGGAGGATGTTCGCGACTCCCGTGAACCGGACGAGGTTGCCGCAGGGCTCGCGGGGCTGGGAAA
>JAJFLJ010000098.1 GCA_021772755.1 Candidatus Sumerlaeota bacterium | reverse complement strand
GTCGACATCACCTCGACGTAGGGGTCGGGGTTGCCCGCGATCGAAGCGGGCAGAGGATACGAGATCGTACCCTCGAAGCTGTTGACGCCGCCGACTTCCCCTGCGGCGTTGACCGTGATCTCGACCATTCCGGTGGCCCCGTGGTTCACGGAGACCGAACTGATCTCGATGTTCGCGTCGGCCATCGTCAGGGCGGGCACCGCCAAGAGACCGGCCGCCAAGGCTCCCAGGAAACGATTCTTCCCTGGCACACTCACCATGTCAGAACTCCCTTCTGAATACTGGTTGTCGTACTGCATACTCCGAAACTTGCAAAAACCGGCCAACTTCGACCGGAGACTTCCCGCGTTTTTCGGGCGTGTTTTCGAACTAGCGTTCGATGTCGAATAATTATCGCCCATGATTCTGCCATCCTTTCCGACTCGTGTTGCGAGCTGTCATGTCCTTGATATCACTTGTCTTACGGTCTTTCCCAGTCTCGTGCTGGCTCTGGTTTTCTAGCAGGCGAACAATACAGACTGCACGAACACGAGTTCCCGTGGGACCTCATTCTGACGTTGGTTTCGACCAGAATTCACAACCTCACGGGCGGTGCCGCAACAGAATTCCCCGCTTGGACAGCGGTATCGTCCATTCTTTCCGTCGGCGGATGGAAGACTGAACTCCTGGCAGTGACAAGTGTTTTCTGCATTTCGGGGGAACCCGGGGGCGGTCGCCGCTCTTTGAATTGCAAGCAGTTGGTCGCGTTTGGCGCGGCTATCGGGGCCGTTTATCCACAATTTTCCGGATCGGGCGGGGTATATGGGGAGAGCGCGCGAGTGGCCTTGACACGGGCATTCTCCCACCAGTCTGGTAGGAGAATGCCGCGCGGGCGGGTAATTCGAGATGAAGCTGAACCGAAAATCGGACTATGCCCTGAGGGCGCTGATTCACCTGAGCAGCGTTCCGGACCGCCCCGTGCCGGTGCGGGAGGTGGCGGAGGCGAACGATATTCCGCGCAAGTTCCTGGAGAGCATCATGAGGGACCTGCGGGCGAACGGCCTGGTGGAGAGCGTGGCGGGGAAGAACGGGGGGTATGTTCCGGTGTGCCCGCCGGCGGAGGTTTCGGTGGGGGCGGTGCTGCGGATGTTCGAGGGGAGGCTGGAGGCGGTGGACGAGGATCTGCTGCCGGAGTGCGACGACGAGGCTCCGACGGGGCAGGTGCGGCGGGCGCTGAGGGAGATCGGGCAGGCGGTGGACCGGGTCATGGACGAGCTGACGCTGGAGGATGTGATGCGGCGGAGCCCGATCGACTATAGCATATCGAGCAAGAACGAGTTTCAGTTCGGCGCGGGCATCTGAGCGGCGGTTCGCCGGCGATGCGCATTTCGTGGAGACGGAGCGGTTGATCCCTTGGATCCTTTCGCATGGCTGGTCGTCCTGACGGTGGGCGTGACGTTCGTGGCGCTGGCCACGAACCGTTTCAGCACGGAGCTGGTTCTGCTGACGGCGGTCTGCCTGCTGCTGGTGGCGGGGGGCGACGTCTATACGGCGGCGGACGCCCTGGGGGGGTTCGCCCACACGGGGATGCTGACGATCGCGGTGCTGTATGTGGTGAGCGCGGGGATTCGCGAGACGGGTGCGATCTGGTTCGTGGTGAATTCGCTGCTGGGGAATCCGAAGGGGTACCGGCCGGCGCTGGCGCGACTGGTCCTGCCGGTGGCGGGGGTCAGCGCGTTCGTCAACAACACGCCGCTGGTGGCGGTGCTGCTGCCGGTGATCCAGGACTGGGCGCGAAAGCGGAACTTCGCGGCGTCGAAGCTGCTGATTCCGCTGAGCTACGCGGCGATCCTGGGGGGTACGGCGACTCTGATCGGAACGAGCACGAACCTGCTGGTGGCCGGCGAGCTGAAGGAGCTGAACGGCTACCAGTTCGGGTTCTTCGAGATTTCGCCGGTCGGCATTCCGTGCATTCTGGTGGGGCTGGCGTTTCTTCTGACGGTGGGGCCGAGGATTCTCCCCGACCGCAAGACGCCGACGGTTCAGCTGGAGGACCCGAAGGAGTACACGCTGGAGATGCGCGTGGACCCGAAGAGCCCTCTGGTGGGGAAGACGATCGAGCAGGCGGGGATGCGGCACCTGCCGGGCGTGTATCTGATGGAGATCGCCCGGGAGGGGGAAACGATTCCGACGGTGGGTCCGAAGGAGCGGCTGGAGGCGAACGACCAGCTGGTGTTCGTGGGCGTGGTGGATTCGGTGGTGGACCTTCAGAAGTTTCCGGGGCTGAAGGTGGCGACGGACCAGGTGTTCAAGCTGGGGGGTTCCGCGAACGGGCGCGAGTTGTTCGAGGGGGTGGTTTCCCACACGTCGCCGATGATGGGGAAGAGCATCCGCGAGGGACGTTTTCGCACGACGTACAACGCGGCGGTGATCGCGGTGGCGCGCAACGGGGAGCGGGTGCTGGGAAAGATCGGCGATATCGTGCTGCAGCCGGGGGACACGCTTCTGCTGGAGGCGCTGCCCTCGTTTCTGGAGAAGCACCGCGATTCGAAGGATTTCTATCTCGTGAGCCGGATCGAGGGGTATACTCCGCCGAGCCACGACAAGGCGTGGCTGGCGCTGGCGATCCTGGCGGCGATGGTGCTGCTGGCGGCGACGGGGATGCTGACGATCCTGAAGGCGGGGCTGCTGGCTTCTGGTGCGATGCTGGCGACGGGCTGCTGCACGGTGGCGTCGGCGCGGCGCTCGCTGGACGGGCGGGTGCTGGTGTCGATCGCGGCGGCGCTGGGTCTGGGCCGTGCGCTGGAGGTGAGCGGTGCGGCGGGGGTGATCGTCGAGCAGGCGATGGCGGTGGCGACGGGGGACGCGATCGCGGCGATCGGGCTGTCGATTCCGATGGCGGCGCTGATCATGATCTACGCGGCGGCGATGCTCTCCTCGGAACTGTTGACGAACAACGCGTCGGCGGCGTTGCTGTTTCCGTTCGCCATCGCGACGGGCGAGTCGCTCGGCGTGAGCTACATGCCGTACGTGGTGGCGGTGATGGTGGCGAGTTCGATGGCGTTCGCGACTCCGATCGGATATCAGACGAACCTGATGGTGCTCGGTCCCGGCGGCTACCGCTTCTCGGACTTCATCAAGGTGGGGCTGCCGCTGGACCTGGTGATCTTCGCGACGGCGGTGGCGACGATTCCCTTCGTGTTTCCGTTCGTGCCATGACGGATCCTCCGCTGCGGGGCGCGGGGCGCCTGGACTTTCGCGATCTGGGCATCCAGCCGGGGGCTCCCCGGGACTGCCCGTACCTGGAGGAACGTTCGGCCCGGGAGCGGGCGTTCGCGCTGGCGGATTCGCCGGCGGGGCTCTACAAGCATCTGATGGACTACGGGTGGCGGCGAAGCGGGCGGGTGATCTACAAGCCGGCCTGCGAGGGCTGCAGCGCGTGCGTACCGATCCGCATCCCGGTGGCGGAGTTCGCGCCGTCGCGGACGCAGCGGCGGACGATGCGGTCCAACGCCGACATCGTGGCGACGGTGGGGCGGCCGGCATCGACGGACGAGAAGTTCGGGTTGTTCGTGCGCTACCAGGAGACCCGCCACGCGGGGGACATGTGCACGCAGCGCGAGCAGTTCGAACGGTTCCTGTACGATTCGCCGGTGGCGACGATGGAAGCGGAATTCCGGTTGGGGGGCGATCTGGTCGGGGTGTCGATCATCGACCGCGACGGGGAGGCGCTGAGCGCGGTCTACACCTGGTTCGCGCCGGAGTTCCAGGCTCGCAGTCTCGGGACGTGGGCGATCCTCTGGTCGATCGGTTTCGCGAAGGAGCAGGGTGTGCCGTACTACTACATGGGATACTACATCGAGGGCTGCGGGAAGATGAACTACAAGGCCATGTTCCGCCCCTACGAACTCTGCGACGGCGCGGGGAACTGGACGCGGCAGACGTCCTGAGCGATCCGTTCGCTCCCGCGAACGCGCCTCGAAGGCCCACGCGCGAGTCGCGCCCGGCTACACGAATCCAGCGAACAAATCAAGTGGAATGCCCCGGCTGCGGCGAACGCATGCCCTTTCCGCAGTTCTCCGCGTATCAGTACTTGCAGCCGGAGAGGGGCGTGGGCCATTGTATCGTCGGATGGCTTGGAAAAGGCCGGTCCCCCAGGAGCAGCAAACGGTATGAGACCTTTCGCCATCGCAGGCGTCCAGATGAGCCTTTCCGCGACGAACGAGAACGTGACGGCCATGCGGGCCAGGCTGGAGGTGCTGATGCATCTGTACCCGTGGGTGCAGATGGTGGTGTTCAGCGAGCTGGCGCCGTTCGGTCCGTTCACGTCGAACGCGCTTCCGTTTCCGAACGCGGCGGAGGAATCGTTCCAGGAGATCGCGCGACGGCACAATATCTGGCTGCTCCCCGGCAGTCTGTTCGAACGCGACGGCGACAGGGTCTACAACACGACGCCGGTGATTTCGCCGGAGGGCGCCGTGGTCGCGCGGTACCGGAAGATGTTTCCCTTCCTGCCCTACGAGCAGGGCGTGACGCCAGGGACGGAGTTCTGCGTGTTCGACGTGCCGGACGTGGGAAGGTTCGGGGTTTCGATCTGCTACGACATGTGGTTTCCGGAGACGACGCGCTCGCTGGCGGCGCTCGGCGCGCAGGTGATCCTGCATCCGACGCTGACGAGCAGCATCGACCGGGAAGTGGAACTGAGCATCGCGAAGGCCAACGCGGCGTGCAACCAGTGCTTCTTCTTCGACATCAACGGCGCGGGGGACGGCGGCAACGGACGCTCGATCATCGTGGACCCCGCCGGCAACACGCTGCACCAGGCCGGCCATGCGGACGAGATCATTCCGCTGGAGATCGACATGGAGCGGGTTCAGCGCAGCCGCGAGGTCGGTCTGCGGGGACTGGGGCAGCCGTTGAAGAGCTTTCGCGACCGAAGCGTGGATTTCGAGGTGTACCAGCGCGGCAACACGCGCTACGATGGGTATCTGAAAACGCTCGGTCCGCTGAAGAAGCCGGAGCAGGGGTCGAAGGCAGGCCTGCGGGAGGCGAAGGTGGTGGAGCAGTTCGCGCAGGAGGCGCCCAGCCCGGAGATTCTCGGGCGGTTCGCGCTGCCTCCGCAAGCCGCGGCAGTGCCCGCGCCCGCCGCCGAAACCAAGAACCACTCCTGACCCCATCCACCCCGGTGCACCCATGATTCCCAGCGACCTGATCACGCGAGAAGGCACGGACGCGGCGAAGTCCAACCAGCTGAGCGCGTACTACAACGCGTCGCGGCTGCGGACCGATACGTGGGACACGCTTCGCGACTCCGTCCAGAAGCTGCACGACGCGGAGCGGCGGGGCGCGGACGTCTCGAAGCAAGCGAGCGAGATCGTGCGCCTGTTCGAGCTGCTGAAGCCCGTCGAGACGTACTGGGCGTTTCCCGGCAAGCGCGGATACGCGGAACTGCTGCGGCTGTTCGAGCGGGAGGACTACGAGTCGCTGCTGCGGGTGACGGACCGCATTCTGCGCCTGCTGGTGAGCGACGCGTACCGAACGCGGAACGCGACGGAGACGGCGAGCCAGGAATACCTGGAGAGCGGCGAATTCGAAGTCGGCATGGACGAGGCGGGGGCGCAGGAGAAGTTCAACGACACGCGTCCTTACTTCGAGGTTCTGATCGTGGACAACGTGTCGCCGCGCGAGGAGGAACGGCTGCGGCAGAAGCTGGTGAAGCTGAGGCGGAACGAGGACGAGTTCATCTACAACGCGGTCGTGGTGCCGACGTTCGAGGACGCGCTGATCGCGATCCTGTTCAACTACAGCATCCAGTCGTGCGTCGTGCGGTACAGCTTTCCGCTGCGTTCGCACCACCGGCTGGAGGTGCTGCAGCAGACGATCGAGAGCATCGGGCGCGCGGACTACGAGGCGATGTCGGACCGCGAGCGAAGCATCGCGCTGGGCCGGCTTCTCAAGCGGATGAGGCCGGAGCTCGACCTGTTCCTGGTGACGGACGCGCCGGTCGAGGATATCGCGGGAACGGCGAGCCAGTGCTACCGCCGGGTGTTCTACCGGCAGGAGGACCACGTCGAGCTCCACCTGAGCATTCTGAAGGGAATTTCGGAGCGGTACGACACGCCGTTCTTCACGGCGCTGCGGAACTACAGCCACAAGCCGACGGGGGTCTTCCACGCGATGCCGCTGTCGCGGGGAAAGTCGATCGCGAAGTCGCACTGGATCCGCGACATGGAGGAGTTCTACGGGTCGAACATCTTCCTGGCGGAGACGTCGGCGACGACGGGGGGGCTGGACTCGCTGCTTCAGCCGCACGGTTCGCTGAAGCAGGCGCAGGCGCTCGCGGCGCGGGCGTTCGGCGCGCGGCGGACGTACTTCGTGACGAACGGCACGTCGACGGCGAACAAGATCGTGATGCAGGCGCTGGTGCGGCCGGGGGACACGGTGCTGGTCTCGCGGGACTGCCACAAGTCTCACCACTACGCGCTGATCCTGGCGGGGGCGCACCCGGTCTACATGGACCCGTACCCGCTGTCGCCGTATTCGATGTACGGCGCGGTGTCGCTGGAGGAGATCAAGCGACAGCTCTTCGTGCAGAAGAAGGCGGGGAAGCTCGACCGGGTGCGGATGGTCCTTCTGACGAACATGACGTTCGACGGCGTGACGTACAACGCGCGGGCAGTGATGGAGGAGCTGCTGGCGATCAAGCCGGACCTGATCTTCCTGTGGGACGAGGCGTGGTTCGCGTACGGGCACTTCACGCCGATCACGCGCGATCGCATGGCGATGCAGGGCGCGGCGGACGTGCGCGCGATGCTCAAGGACCCGGCGTACGCGGCGAAATACGCGAAGTGGCGCGAGGAGTTCGACGCGAAGCCGGGCACGGAGGAGAAGAAGTCGCTGGCGGAGCGGCTGCTTCCCGACCCCGCGAAGGCGCGGGTCCGGGTCTATTCGACGCAGTCGACCCACAAGACGCTGACGTCGCTCCGGCAGGGTTCGATGATCCACATCTTCGACCGCGACTTCGAGCAGCACTCGATGAAGGCGTTCAACGAGGCGTACATGACGCACACCTCGACGTCGCCGAACTACCAGATTCTCGCCTCGCTGGACCTTGGGCGGCGACAGGTCGAGCTGGAGGGCTTCGAGCTGGTCCAGAAGAGCATCGAGCTGGCGATGACGCTTCGCGAGCGCATCCGCTCGAATGCGCTGACGAACAAGTACTTCACCGTCCTGGGCCCGAAGGACCTGATTCCCGCGCGGCACCGCCCTTCGGGGATCGAGCTGTACTACGACCCGAAGTCGGGATGGAGCCGGATGGAGACGGCGTGGGAGACGGACGAGTTCGCGCTGGATCCGACGCGGGTGACGATCGAGGTCGGGCGCACGGGGATGGACGGCGACGAGTTCAAGAACCATCTGATGAACGACTTCGACATCCAGATCAACAAGACGTCGCGCAACACGGTGCTGTTCATGATCCACATCGGCACGACGCGTGGGGCGATCGCGTTCCTGATCGAGGTGCTGGCGACGATCGCGCAGCGCCTCGAGGAGCGCGCCGAGGACCAGAACGACATCGATCAGGAACTCTTCACGGACCGGGTGAAGAGCCTGACGCAGGACTTTCCCCCGCTGCCGAACTTCAGCCGCTTCCACAAGGCGTTCCTGGCGGAGCCGGGGTCGAGCACGCCGGAGGGCGATATGCGCAAGGCGTTCTTTCTGGCCTACGACGAGTGCGAGGTGGAGTATTTCCGCATCGGCGGCGAGATCGAGGCGGCGATGGCGGCGGGACGCGCCGTCGTGTCGGCGTCGTTCGTGACGCCCTATCCGCCGGGCTTTCCGATTCTGGTGCCGGGACAGGTGGTGAGCGAGGAGATTCTCTCCTTCATGAAGGCGCTGGACGTGAAGGAGATTCACGGGTACAACCCGAACCACGGCTTGAGCGTGTTTACGCAAGAGGCGCTGGAGGCTGCGGAAGCGGCCGGACCGACATCCCCCAGGAGAGCGAAACATGGCAAAAAAAGCTGACAGGCCGCTTGCGAAGAAGTCCGCCGCCAAGAAGCCTGCGGCGAAGAGGCCCGCCGCGAAGAAGGCGGCAGTGAAGAAGGCCGCGGGGAAGACCGCGGCGCCGAGACGGCGGAAAAAGGTCCGCCTCGAATCGCTGTCGGACGTTCGCCGCCACTTCATCCGAAACTCGGAGCCGCACTATTTCATCAGTGCGACGAACTTCAACCTGCTCAACATGGACGAGTGGGTCCGGGGGTTCCGCTTCATCAACTATATCGACTGCTTCGACGGACAGCACCCCAACGTCTTCGTGCCGGGCGAGACGGCGCACGAGCCCTTCGAGTCGATCGAGGACATCAACAACTACCTCCTGAGCCACAAGGAGGTGCGGGACTACATCAAGAGCAACGGGCCGGGCGGGAAGGCGGTCTTCCTGATGTTCAACAAGGAGACCGAGGAGCTGTGCCGGGAGCTCGGGCTGGAGCTGGTGTTTCCGCCGGCGGAGATGCGCGATCACATCGACGACAAGATCAACGCGACGCGCATCGCCAAGCGCGCGGGCGTGCCGTGCGTTCCCAACTGGCTGGGAAAGGTCTCCAGCTACAACGATCTGAGGGCGAAGACGAAGTCCCTCGGCAAGAACCTGGTGATCCAGACGCCGTTCGGCGACTCCGGGCACACGACGTTCTTCATCTCGTCGGAGAGGGACTTCGCGAAGCACGCGAAGGACATCGTCGCGGAGTCCGAGGTGAAGGTGATGAAGCGCATCCGCTGCCACCAGTCGGCGGCGGAGGCGTGCGTGACGCGGCACGGCACGATCGTGGGGCCGCTGATGACGGAGCTCGTGGGCTTCGACGAGCTGACGCCCTACAAGGGGGGCTGGTGCGGGAACGAGGTGTTCGGCGATCCGGGCACGCGCACCATCCGCACCCAGGCGCGGAAGATGACGTTCAAGTTCGGCGAGGAACTGCGGAAGATGGGCTATCGGGGGTACTTCGAGCTGGATTTCCTGACGGACATGGACGACGGCAAGGTGTACCTGGGCGAGGTGAACCCGCGCATCACGGGTGCGAGCTCGATGACGAACCTGTCCTCGTTCGCCCATGCGGACGCTCCGCTGTTCCTCTTCCATCTGCTGGAATGGTCGGACACCGATTTCGAGCTGGAGGTCGAGGCGATCAACGACCGGTGGTCGAACCCCGAAAACATCGAGACGTGGGGGCAGCTGGTGATCAAGCACACCTACGACACGGTGGACATCATCACGCAGGCGCCGCCGTCGGGTGTCTGGAAGATGCGGGAGGACGGTTCGGTGTACTTCCACCGCGTCCAGTACCACCGCCGCAGCGTGGAGAGCGAGGACGAAGCGTTCTTCCTGCGGATTTCGGGCGCGGGGGACTACCGGTACGAGGGTGCGGACCTCGGAATCCTGATCACTCCGGGCCGGCTGATGGACTCCCGCAACCAGCTGACGAAGCGCGCCAAGGCGTGGATCACGGGCATCAAGAACCATTACCAGGTGAAGAGGCACGGCGCGAAGGCGCTGGAGCCTCCGCCGGCGGCGGAAGTGGGCGGCTTCAAGCTGCTGTAGGCGAACCAGATAGCGGTTGTCAGGTCTCCGGCCGGCGCGACACGTTCTCCGTGTCGCGCCGGTCTTCGTTCCGGCCCCCCTCTATGGTTCCCCATTCGCCCCCCATTCGCCGCACGATCGACTCGATTCAGGAGGACGCGCCAGGCCCGAAGTGGCAGGCGATGTTCCGGAGCGGCTGGCCGGCGTACGAGGAGTGGTTCCTGCGGGAGGGGGACAAGGCGCGACCCTCCTACGCGACTTCCTCCAGGCGTCTGCGGGAACTGATGCCCGAGCTGGTTCCGGTGTACGAGGAACTGGTCGGTCTGGCCGGCGGCGGCGACCGCGCGGCGCGGATGCTCGCGCTGTACCGGCCGACGCCGTACCTGACGGGTTGCAGCCAGATCGTCTGGACGCGGGGCGAGCCGCTGCTGATCCGCAACTACGACTACCGGCCGGATCTCTGGGAGGCGACGGTGCTTTCCACGCGGTGGAGGGGGCGGCGGGTCATCGCGATGAGCGACTGCCTGTGGGGGGCGCTCGACGGCATGAACGAGGACGGGCTGGTGGTGTCGCTGACGTTCGGCGGGCGGAGGATCGTCGGCGACGGATTCGGCATTCCACTGGTTCTGCGGTATATTCTGGAGACGTGCTCGACGGCGCGCGAGGCGGCGGCCGCACTGAACCGCGTGCCGGCGCACATGGCGTACAACGTGTCGGTGCTGGACAGGTCGGGCGACTATGTGACGGCGCACCTCAGCCCCGGCCACGTAACGATCTTTCGCCGGCAGCCGGTGGCGACCAATCACCAGGACGCGGTGGACTGGAAGGAATACGTGGAGGCGACGGCGAGCCTGAAGCGCGAGCAGTACCTGATGCAGCGCGCGGAGGATCCCGGAGAGACGGCGGATTCGCTGATCGGAAAGTTCTTCGGGCCGCCGCTCTTCTCGCGCCGGTACCGCCGCGGTCACGGAACGCTCTACACGGCGGTCTATCGCCCGGAACGGGGCGACGTGGTCTACATGTGGCCCTCGAAGGTCATCCGCCAGGGATTGCACGACTTCGTCGAGCACCGGACCGAGGTCCAGTTCCTGGGGGAAGCCCCCGCCGACGGGGCGAAAGGCCATTTGGAACCGGTGCAGCAGTCCCTCTGGTAGGGCCGGTCAGCGCCGCTGGAGCGCCTTGACGTAGGCGGCCTGCGTATCGCGGCCAAGTCGTTCGACATTGAATTCGGACAGGACCATGTTGCGGCCGTTCTCCGCCCACTGGAGAGCGCGGTCGTGGTTGGTAAGCTGTTCGATGACGGCACCGGCCAGCGCCTCGTGGGAGTGGGAGGGCACGAGGAGCCCGGTCGTGCGGTCGCGAACGGATTCGCAGACGCCGCCGACGTCGGTGGCGACGACGGGCACACCGGAAAGGAAGGCTTCGAGGATGGAGGTGCCGAGGGACTCGCCTTCGGTGCTGGGGAGCACGAAGAGATCGAGGGCCCGGAGGATTCTCGGAACGTCTTCGCGAAAGCCAAGCAGGCGCACGGCGTGGTCGATGCCGAGGGAACGGGCGAGGGCTTCGATGTCGTTGCGGGAACGGCCCTTGCCCACGAACACGAAGCGCGCGTTGGGGCGGACCTCGAGAATCGCTGGCACGCCGCGCAACAGCACGTCGTGGCCCTTCTCGGGGGCGAGGCGGGCGACGACCCCGACGATCTGCTCGTCGTCCGCGAAGCCGAGGTCCGCGCGGATGCTCTCGCGGGACTCGTCCACCTTGAAGCGGTCGAAGTCGGGAACGGAGGGAATGGCGGTGATCTGGTCGGGGGAAAGCAGGCCGTCGAGATAGCTGTTCACCTGGGGCGTAATGGTGACGACGTGATCGATGCGGCGATAGAGCCAGCGGTTGGCGGGGTTCTTCGAGACGGGAAAGATGTTGTGGCGGGTGCGAACGAACGCGGGGCGCGGACCGCCGAGGGTGGCCAGCGCCTCGGCGACGGCCCATGTGTCCTGGCTGCCGTGGGTGTCGATGAGGTCGAAGCGCTCCTGCTTGAGAAGGCGGCGGACGGCGAGGAGGTCGGCGAACTGGGGGATCGGGCGAAAGCCGCGGCGCAGGGTGATGTCGTCGAAGACGCGAAAGCCGTCCTTGCGGGCGCGCTCGACGAGAATGGCGCCTCCGGGGCCCGAGACCCAGACTTCGTGGCCGAGTTCGCGAAGGGCCCGCGACGTCATGAGGATGCGGTTGGGTTGGCCGCCCCATCCCAGGTGCATGTTGATGTGGAGAACCTTGAGGGGTTTCGGGGGGGCGGACATCGGCCGGGACCTTTCCTGCGGGCGGAAGGCAAGAGTCCGCAGGTCCGGCGAACAGGGCAAAGAGGAATCGGGCGGGGGGTGGGGGGAAGTCAGCCCTTGAGGCGCGAGAGGAATCGCTGGCGGAGGAAGATGGCGACGGCGTTCATGAGAAAGAGGACGACGAGGAGGACGATGATGCCGCTGGCGGCGAGGTCGCGGAAGTCGGCCTGGGGGCGCGATGCCCAGTCGTAGATCTGAATGGGGAGCGCGGTGTAGCGGTCCATCGGCGAGGCGGGCGTCGATGCGATGTAGGAGGCGGCGCCAACGAGAATGAGAGGGGCGGTCTCCCCCATGGCGCGGGAGAGGGAAAGAATCACGCCGGTGAGCACGCCCGGCAGCGCGCTCGGGAGAACGACCTTCCAGGTGGTCTGCCACTTCGATGCGCCAAGGGCGTAGGACGCGGTGCGGTGGCCGGGGGGAACGGCGCGAATGGCTTCGCGGGCGGAGACGATGATGACGGGAAGAACGAGCAGGGCGAGGGTGAGTCCGCCGGCGAGGACGGAATTGCCCATGTGCATCGTTCTGACGAAGATGGCGAGTCCCAGGATTCCGTAGACGATGGAGGGCACACCAGCGAGGTTGGAGATGTTGGTTTCCAGGAAGTTGCTGACGCGCCCCGCCTTGCCGTACTCTTCGAGGTAGATGGCGGCGCAGACGCCGACGGGAACCGCGAAGAGGGCGACGATTCCCATGAGCCAGACGGAGCCCATGATGGCCGCCTTCAGGCCGGCGCGTTCGACGTGTCGCGACGGAAAGCTCGTGAGGAAGCCCATGTCCAGACCGGAGAAGCCTTCGTAGACGATCTTGCCGATGAGGAGGAAGAGAATGGCGATTCCCGTCCACGTGCAGACGGCGCAGAACGTCCTGAACAGACCGTCGATGGCCTGGCTGCGGCGGGCGATTCGGGCGGAGACGCGGGGATCGACCTGCATCAGTGGTCGTAGACCTCGCGGTATCTGCGCTGGATGCGGTTGGCGGCGATATTCATGGAAAAGGTGATGGCGAAGAGAACGAGAGCGACGGCGAAGAGGGTGTAGTACTCGACCGTTCCGACGGGCGTGTCGCCCTTGCTGACCTGGACGATGAAAGCGGTCATGGTCTGGATGCTCTCGAGGGGGTCGAGCGTGAGTTTGGGCGTCGAGCCCGCCGCGATGGTGACGGCCATGGTCTCGCCGAAGGCGCGGGAGAGCGCCAGGATGAAGGCGGAGGAGATTCCGGAGATCGCGGCGGGTACGACGATGGAGAGCGAGACCTGCCACGAGGTGGCGCCGAGGGCGTATCCCCCCTGGCGGAGCGAGGCGGGCACCGAGCGCAGGGCGTCCTCGCTGAGGGACGCGACCATCGGCAGGATCATGATGCCGACGACGATGCCGGCGCTGAGGGCGTTGAAGATTTCCGTTTCGGGGATCAGCTTCTGAAGCACGGGCGTGACGAACGTCAGCGCGAAGAATCCGTAGACGATGGTCGGGATGCCGGCGAGGATCTCGAGGAAGGGCTTGATAATCTTCTTCTGAAGCGGGGACGCGTACTCGGAGAGGTAGATGCCGATGGAAAGGCCGATGGGAAGGGCGACGATGCCGGCGATGACGACGATCATCGCCGTTCCGCCGACGAGGGGAAGCACGCCGAAGGACTTGGGGCGGAAGAGGGGCGTCCAGCGGGTGCCGGTGAGGAACTCCAGGGGGCTGACCTCCCTGAAGAAGTTCAGCGACTGGCCGAAGAGGACGTAGAGAATTCCGGCGGTGGTGAAGACCGAGAGGAGCGCGCAAAGAAAGAGAGAGCGCTCGATGAACCACTCGGCGACGCGGCGGCGCGCGACCGAAGGGGAGCCTGGTCCGTCCATCGTGGAATTCGCGGTCATCGGGGGCCTACTCGGCGGCTTCCCTGGCAAGGATGTCTTCGATGCTGACGCCGACGGTCGCTCCCCCGCCGCCGAAGACGGATCCCGTCACGCGGTTCTCGAAGCGCTTGAGAACGAGATCGTAGGCGCTGGCGGGGAGTTGGATGTAGCCGGACTCGGGAACGAGCACGGGCGCGTTCTCGATATAGAACCTCACGAAGGAATCGACTTCGGGGCGCTCGGCGGCGTCCGCGTCCACGTAGATGAAGAGCGGCCGGGAGAGGGGGAAGTAGGTGCCGGTCATGATGGTCTCGGACGAGGGGGCGACGGGTTCGTCGCGGCCCTCGCCCTCGATGGGGACGACTTTGACGAGGTCCTTGCTGGTGACGTAGTACGCGAAGCCCAGGAATCCGAGCGCGTTGGTGTCGCCGGCGACGCCGGTGATGGTGAGGTTGTCGTCCTCGCTGGCGGTATAGTCGGGCCTGCAGGCGCCGCTCTCGCCCATGATGGCTTCGGTGAAGTAGTCGAAGGTTCCCGAATCCGTTCCGGCGCCGTAGAGTTCGATGCCTTCGTCGGGCCAGCCGGAACGGACCTGGCTCCAGCTGCCGACGGTGCTTCCAGGCTCCCAGATCGCCTTGAGTTCTTCGGTCGTCAGATAGTCGATGAAATCGTTCTTCGGATTGACGATGACGGAAAGGCCGTCGAAGGCGACGGGGAGTTCGATGAATTCGATGCCGTGCTCGGCTGCGCGGTCGATCTCGATCTGCTTGATGGGGCGTGAGGCGTTGTTGATATCGGTCTCGCCGTTTTCGAACTTCTTGAAACCTCCGCCGGTGCCCGAGTAGCTCACGGCGACGCTGACGCCGGGATTGACGAGGCCGAAGTCTTCGGCGGCAGCGGCGGAAATCGGGTAGACCGTGCTGGACCCGTCGATTCGAATGGAGGTGGTCGGACCGCTCTCGCCGCAACCGAAGGCAAGAATGGCGGCAAGGGGAAGGAGGCGAAGGATTTTCATAAGGTCATGGTTTCCCGCTGTGAGGTTGCGCTTCTGTCCCCGGCGACCTGGTGGGATGCAACGGCAAGCTCGCCCCCCCGAAGCGGTTCTAACGGGGAGCTAACAAAGCGGCGGCATAACTGGCTTTTTGCGCGAAGATGTAAACATCCGGGCGGGTTCCGACGTATACGGAGACATCGAAATCCGAAGGAGAGCGACCTATGAGGCGCAGAAGACTTGTATGGCTGGGGGCGGGTGTCCTGGGGACGGCGGCGATGGTGGCGGGGGCGCAGGCGGTGTTGACGGAAGACGAGGTCAGGGAGCGCGTATCCCGGGTCAACGCGGACCTGAGATCCATGCACACGGCGATGGAATCGTACCGGGTCGATTATGATCGCTACCCTCTGAACCTGACGGGGCTGACGACGCCGGTCAGCTATCTGAGCAGCTTCTTTCAGGACCCTTTTCCCTCGACGAACGGCGGGCCGAGCCTTCCCGAGGAGCATCCGGATTTTTGGTTCGGCTCCGAGAACACGTTGAAACTCGGGATATCCCCGGAAGAGCGGGTGCTGGTGATCTATTCCTCCGGTCCCGACGGTCTGGACGATGGCGGCCTGGTCGCGTACGACCCGACGAACGGGGTCTTTAGTTCGGGGGATATCCGCCGAACGCTGGAGGCGGGGAGCGGGGGCACGGTCTTTCTGAACCCCGTGTTTCAGGAGGCCAGCGGCGAGGCTCTGGCCGTTCTCGGGGAGGTTCGCGACGCGCTGACGGTGTGGGTTCGGCGAAACGACAGCCTTCCGGGGACGCTGGAGCAGATCATCGGCGAGAACCGCCTGCTGAAGAGCGTCCCCGAGGACCCACTCGCTCCGGGATCGCCGATCCGGTACGAGTTGATAGACGACCAGACAGCGGTGTTGTACAGCGTCGGAGTCGATGGGGACGACGATTACGGCATCGGGGTGTCGGCGGGCATCGTGCCAAGTGGGGAAATCCCCAACGGCGACATCGTCTACGAGCTGTCGCTCGCCGATCTCCAGGCCAAGGCGCACCCCTGGAGCCATGCCAACTTCGAGGAGAATGTCTCGCCGTATCTGGCGGAGCTGCTGAAACTGAAGGAATCGACGGGGCGGGATAACGCGATGATCCATTACGTGGAGGCGGAAAACGAGTCGCCGGGTCTTACTCCGGATTCGATGCAGGCGCTGCTGGACAAGGCCATCGCCGAAGGGTGGTCGGAGGAAGCGGAGCCCCTGCGCGACTGGCTGGTCGTCTGGCAGGACGCGTTCGAGAACGTTCGCCGGGGCGTCGCGGTCGATGCGGCGGGCGGGATCGGCATCACGGACGGATACGCGACACCGGTTCCGAACTACCTTTCCGCGCAACTCACGGTCAAGGCGCTGACGGCCCAGAGCGCGCTCAGGGCGTACGAGGGCGATACCGATGGCGCGATCGACGATGCCCTGGCCGCCATCACGATGGGGCGGGATTTCCAGAGCGAGGGCAATGTGCTGATTTCCCACCTGATCGGGATCGCGGCCCGAAACATCGCTCTCAAGCAGGTCGCCCGCATGGTGGGAAGCGGGGAGCTGAGCGACGGGCAGTTGCACCGCATTTCGGTGTCGCTGGGGCAGCTCGACGCGACGACCGGTTCGCTGGCGGACGGGTTCCGCATGGAGGGGGAGATGATGGGCAGCCATTTCGGCAAGCCAGTGGCCGAGTTGCTCGACGAGGTCGGCGAGGGCGATCTGAAGAAACTGGGAATCACGAGAGAGGAGTTGCCTCCTTTGCTGGAAGAGGTTTCCCAGTTCCACGAACTGTGGTGGAACTCGCTGGTCGAGGAGATATCGAAGGGGTGGCACGGCATGGACCTGGAGGCGCCGGACAGGGCGGTGGCGGGTTGGCGCCTTACGGCGTCGGAGCCGGCGAAGCGGCTGGCCGACCTTGCCATGCCCAACGCGATGGAGGCCGCGACGCGGTTGGCGGTCTCGCAGGCGAAGCTGCGGATCGTGGCGGCGGAGGCGGAGCTGCGGCGGCAGAGCGCTCCACCGAGCACTCTCGGGGAGCTTTCCCTGCCCCGCACGCCCATCGATCCGTTCACGGGAACCACCCTGCGGTACGCCAACAACGGGGATGGAACGTGGGGGGTGTGGGCGCTGGGACCCGACGGGGATTCGGACGGTGGTTCGGTGGTGTACGACCCGACGAACGGGACGGTCTCGGACGGAGACATCGTTTTCCCGTAGATTCCACGCTCCCGATCACGCGATTCCCGCCCTTTGCCGCGCCAATGGCAACGGGGCGGGAATCGCGCTTGACGCGGGGGGTGGGTGCAGAGGACTTTTCGCGCCCTTTTTCGGAGGTCTCCGCCATGCCGGTTCCAAGACGACGCCACTGCCGCTCCCGCCAAGGGAAGGATCGCGCCCACAAGAAGCTTCACCCCC
>JAJFLJ010000097.1 GCA_021772755.1 Candidatus Sumerlaeota bacterium | reverse complement strand
GGCGGCGACGGTTTCGTCGGCCGAGCGGGCACTGAGGCTGTAGGTGCCTGGAAGATCGACGATCTCGACGGGTTGGCCCGGGGGGGCGCCCTTCAGCGGACCGGTCTTTCGCTCGACGGTGACGCCGGCATAGTTGCCGGTGCGGGCGCGAAAGCCCGTGAGCATGTTGAAGACGGTGGTCTTGCCCGTGTTCGGATTGCCCGCCAGCGCGACGCGGCGGGTCCGGACGGCGGTTCCGGCTGGCATCAGAGTCTCTCCACGAGCACCGCGGCGGCTTCCTGCTTTCGCAGCGAGAGGAAGTAGCCGCGAATCTGGATCTCGACGGGATCGCCGAGGGGGGCGAAGCGGACGATTTCGATCTCCTCGTCCTCGGTCAGGCCCATTTCAAGCAGTCGCTGGACCAGGGGGCCCTCGCCGGCGAGATCGCGGATCAGGGCGCGTTCGCCGGGCTGAAGATCGACCAGCCGCGCGGGGCCGGTCACGAAAGAAGGCAAACGCGAACGGCGGAGGCCTGCTCGCCGCGAAGGACGATGCGGCAGTCGCCGACCGCCAGACAGCAGGGCGAGCCGGGTTCGAGGCATTCCAGCAGGCAGCCGGGGGCGATGCCCATGCTGCCGATGCGGCAGACGAACTCGCTGGAGCCCGCGATATCCTCCACGACGCCGCACTGGCCGCGCTTCATGGAGTGAACGGGGGTGGTTGCCGGGGCTGCTGCCTGCATGGTGCGGTGAACTCCTGCCGCGAAGCTGGAGGCAACCACCATACCAATGTTTGGCGTGTCAAACCGATTTCGAGGGGGCCAAACGAACGTTTGGGGAGGATTGGCGGGCGTTGGGGCACGGAACGAGGCGTAACCAGAGCGGGTTCAGGGGGGTGGGCTTCGCGCGCGCGAGTCTGATGACGGCAGTGATTCCGGGCCGGTGCGGAACGCGAAGACGCGCAAAGAAAGGCGAGAAGGACTGGATACGGAACGCGAAACCGGCGATGAAGCGACGTCAACCCCTGCCGGGGTTGTGAGGATGGGGTACGCCGGTGTCCCCGGACTGCGTCCGGGGCTTGTATTGTCGTGTCCCTGCCGGGACACAAGACGCCGGGACCACGGGTTGCCGCGCGGCGAGGAAAGGATCATCCGAATCTGCGGAAGCGCGTCCCGGATGGGACGTCACACTCACAGCCCCGGACGAAGTCCGGGGACGCCAACCTACTCCGGCGTGGCGTGCGGCCGGGCGTCCTGAAGGGCCGCCGCCGCCGTGCGCCTTTCGGCTGGACAGGCCAGCCGGGGTTGCGGACCGTGCCCGCCCCCCGATGCGAGGACCGGCAGGCATGGCGAAACAGGCGACTCTTCAGGCGATCCGCGGCATGGACGACGTTCTGCCGCAGGGATATTCCGGCGAGGTGTACAACTCGGCGTCGTGGACGGCGCTGCGGCGCCTGTACTGCGAGTGGGTGGAGTTGCACGGGTTCCGGTACGTGGAGACGCCGGTGCTGGAATCCACGGAGCTGTTCAAGCGGACGGCCGGCGAGACGAGCGACATCGTCTCGAAGGAGATGTACACGTTCGAGGACGCGGGGGGGCGGAGTCTCTCGATGCGGCCGGAGGGTTCGGCGTCGGTGTGTCGCGCGGTGGTGCAGCACGGCCTGGCGGCGTCGGGCGGCGACCTGCGGCTGTACTATGTAGCGCAGATGTTTCGCGCGGAGCGGCCGCAGAAGGGGCGCTATCGCCAGCACACGCAACTCGGCCTGGAAATCTTCAAGGAGGCGGACCCGACGGCGGACGCTGAGGCCATCGCCATCCTGTTTCACTTTCTGCGGCGCCTGGGGCTGAAGCAGGTCGCGGTGCAGATCAACAGCGTGGGCTCGCCCGCGTGCCGGCCGGCGTACCGCGAGAAGCTGGTGGCGTATCTGCGCCAGCACGAGGAGAAGCTGTCGGAGGATTCGCGGCGCCGGCTGGAGACGAACCCGATGCGGGTGCTGGATTCGAAGGCGCCGCAGGACGCCGGGATCGTGGCGGGGGCTCCGGTGATCGCGGACTTCCTGGACGAGGAGTGCGCGGCGCACTATGCGGGGGTGAAGGCGGCGCTGGACGCGCTGGAGGTGCCGTACGAGGAGAACCCGAGGCTGGTGCGGGGGCTGGACTACTATTCGAAGACGGCGTTCGAGGTGACGTGCGGAACCCTGGAGGGGGCGATCAAGGTGATCGGCGGGGGCGGGCGTTTCGACGGGCTGATCGAGCAGATCGGCGGTCCGCCGACGGAAGCGGTGGGGTTCGGTTCGAGCATCGAGCGGATTCTGCTGGCGCTGGAAAGCCAGGGGATCGCGCTGCCGCAGCCGGACAGGCCGAAGGCGCGAATGGCGTTCTTCGACGATTCGACGAAGATCGAGGCGCTGAAGCTGGCGCGGGCGCTGCGCGAGGCGGGCATCGAGGTGGAGTTTCCCTACCGGTCGCGCAGTCTGACGAAGATGATGCAGGCGGCGAACAAGGCGGGGGTGCGGTTCGTGGTCATCGTGGGCGGCGAGGAATGGGGCCGGGGCGAGGTGCTGCTGAAGGATTTCGACGGGGGCTCTCAGACGGCCATGGCCGTCGGGAACGTCGCTGCGGCGATTCTCGATTCGCACCGGCGATCGCCCGCGTAGGCGACATGCCATGACGAAGACGATCGCGGAACTCGGCGAAGAGGGACTGCTGCGGCGGCTGCGGGACGTGCTTCGCCGGTCGGGCGCGGGTCTGTGCGTGGGGACCGGCGACGACGCCGCCGTGTCGATGGCCGCCGACCATCCAGGGCGGCTGGCTTGGACGACGGACTCGATGGTGGAGGGGACGCACTTTCGCTTCTGGCGGGGGCTGCAGGAGCCGCGCTGGCTGGCGAACATGCTGGTGCGGGGAAACGTCAGCGACATCGCGGCGATGGGCGGACGACCGCTGTACGGGCTGCTTTCCTTCGGCGCGCCGGGGAGTGCGCGGGTGACGGACGTCGAGGCGTTCTTCGCCGGCATGGAGACGGCGATGTCCGAAGCCGGCGCGAAGCTGGTCGGCGGGGACATGGTGCGCGCGCCGCAGTGGACGCTGACGCTCTCGCTGACGGGAACGATGGCGGCAGGCGTCGAGCCGTTGTTGCGCTCGGCGGCAAAGCCGGGCGACGGGGTCTATGTGACGGGATGGCCCGGGCGCCACGGAGCGGGGCTGAAACTGCTGGAGGCGGGCGAATCGGACTCGCCGCTGGTGCGCGACTACCTCGGGGCGCCCTGCACGACGGTCGCGTTCGCCGAAGCTCTGGCGCGCGGGTTCGCGGGCGCTGCGGCGATGGACCTGAGCGATGGCGTCGTGCGGGACGCGTCACGCATGGCGGCGGCGTCGGGGGTGCGCATCGCGCTGGAGGAGCCGGCGTTTCCGATCGCGGAGGACCTGGCGGGGGTCTGCGCGGCGCGGGGATGGGATGCCACGAAGCTGTTTCTGCACGGCGGAGAGGACTACGAGCTTCTGTTGGCTTGCTCCGGAGCGGAGCGCGATGTCGTGTCGCTGGGTGAGCGGCATGGCCTGGTCGCGACGCGCATCGGTCGCGTCGAGGCGGGCAGCGGACTGACCGTCGAATGGAAGGACGGCACCGCGACGACTCCTGCGGCGGAAGGTTTCGAGCACTTCGCATGACGACCGAACACGTTCCCAACGATGCCCACCTCGTGCGTCTGGTGCTGCTGCAGGCGGACATCGACGACGAGACGGCGGAGCGCCTGGCGGCGTTCGCGGAATCGGCGATGGAGGGCGGGGCGCTGGACTGCATGCTGCTGCCGGTCATGATGAAGAAGGGCCGTCCGGGGACGCGCGTCGAGATTCTGGTGCCGCCGGAACGCGCGCAGGAGTTCACGGCGCGCCTGCTGCGGGAGACGACGACTCTCGGCGTTCGGCGGATCACGGTGGAGCGCACGTCGCTGGCCCGCCGCATGGAGCTCATCGACGTGGACGGCCACCGCATTCGCGTGAAGGTGGCTCTCTGGAACGGGCGGGCCATTCGCGCGAAGGCGGAGTTCGAGGACTGCCGGCAGGTGGCTGCGGCAACGGGGCGCGTACTCGCCGACGTCTGCCGCGAGGCGGAACGCCGGTCCGCCGACGCGTTTCTCTCCGACCACAAAGACGACGAATGACGGCCCGCTGTCGCGCATGGCGTAAGGCGCATCCTGCGCGGGCGCGGTTCGCGGCGGAGATGGCGCTGGTGGCGCTGGCGCTGCTCGTCCATGCGTTCACCCTGTTGCGTTCCAGTCAGACGTACGACGAGCGCGGACACCTGAACGCGAGCGTGGTGTACTGGAAGCACGGCGACGCACTGCTCGATCCGAACAATCCGCCGTTGAGGAGCGTGCTCGCGCTGCCGGCGATGGTGCGCGGCATGCCGGAGCCGCTCTATGCGGACGCCTTTCTCACGACTCCCGAACAGCAGGTGGGGCTCTACCTGACGCGGTTTTCGATGCTGGGGCTGTTTCTCGCGTGGGCGTGGGTGTTCGGGCGACTGACGGGCCGGTGGTTCGGGGGTGGCGCGGGACTTTGTGCGCTGGCGCTGGTGCTCTTCGCGCCGACGTTTTCGAGCCATTCGTTCGTCTTCGCGACGGATGTACTCGTGTCGATGCTGGCGTTTCTGGTGTGCGCGGCTGCGTTCGAGTGGACGCGGCGACCATCGGTGCCACTGGCGATCGGTGCGGGAGCGCTGGCAGGACTCGCTCTGACGGCGAAGTTCTCCGCGCTGCTGTGGTGCGCGGGAGTCGTCGCCGGAGTCGTCGCCGCCCGGCTTGCGGTGGCCCGGACTGAGCGCCGTATCGCACGCGACGGGGTGCATTTCGCGGTCGGCATGGTCGCCGCACTGGTGGCGGTTGGCGCGGTCTACCGCTTCGACGGGCTGTTCCGTTCGCCGGCGTCGCTGGAGCTGCTGGCGCTGCGCTTGCCGTCGTGGATGCGGCTGCCGCTGCCGGGCGCGTGGCTGACGGGGCTCGACAACCTTCTCGTGTCGAACGACCGCCCTGCGTACTTCCACGGAACGATGAACGGGTCGGGCACGTTCCTGCCGTACTTTCCGTTGCTGCTGGCGATGAAGCCGCCACTGGCGCTGATCGGCCTGTGGCTGCTGGGTCTTTCGGCGCTGGTGTCGAGGTTCCGGCGCATCCGCCCGGAGTGGCTGGTGTTCGCGGTACCGGCGGTTCTGTACTTCGTGTGGGCGGTGGCGTTCTCCCGCATTCAGATCGGCGTGCGGCACCTCTTCCCGCTGTTTCCCGTGCTGCTGATGGGCGCCGCGGCGACGACGACCGCGTGGAAGACCGGAGCGGCGCGGATCGCGAGTGCCGTTCTCGCCGTGGTGACGGTCGTCGCCGGATTGGCTGCAGTGCCGCACCAGATGGCTTCGTTCAACGTTCTGGCCGGCGGCCCGGAGAACGCGTGGCGGTGGTACTCCGATTCCAGCCTGGACTGGGGGCAGGGTTGGGACCACATCGCGAGGTGGCTCGACCGCGAGGGCATCGAGGCCACGTTCGAGCCGGTCGAGGGGGAAACGACGGGCTGGATCGCCGTGAACCCGAACACGATGATCGGCTTCACGCCAGGAGCTTTCGCGAGAAACGCGTGGCTGCGCGAACTGGTGGCGGAGCACGAGGACGTCCGCTTCGTGGCGCCGCACTGGCATGTGCTGCATCTGCCGGAGGACCACTGGACGACCGGCGCGAACCGATGACGGACACTGCGATCACCGAAGAGTTCCTGGCGGGGCTGCCGACTTCGCCCGGCGTGTACCTGATGATGGACCGCGCGGGGAAGCCGGTGTACATCGGCAAGGCGGTGAGCTTGCGGCAGCGGGTGCGCTCGTACTTCAACCAGAGCGGGGACGAGCGGTTCTTCGTCAGGTATCTGCGCGACCGCGTGGCGTCGATCGAGACGATCATCACGGACACGGAGAAGGAGGCGCTTCTTCTCGAGAACACGCTGATCAAGAAGCACAAGCCGCGATACAACATCCGACTTCGCGACGACAAGACGTACATCTCGCTGCGGTTCGACACGACGCACGAGTGGCCGCGAATCCACCGCGTGCGAAAGAGACGGCGCGGCGACAGGGCGCTGTACTTCGGGCCGTATTCGAGCAGCAAGTCGGTGAACGAGACGATGTCGTTCCTCCAGCGGCTGTTTCCGATCCGGTCGTGCACGGACCACGAGCTGGAAACGCGGGCGCGGCCCTGCATCCTGCACCAGATCGATCGGTGCAGCGCGCCGTGCGTGGGGAGGGTGGACCGGGAGACGTACGCGGAATACGTGCGCAAGTCGCTGCTGTTCCTGAGCGGACGAAAGCCGGAGGTGATCGGACTGCTCTCGGAGAAGATGGCGGAGTACAGCGAGGCGCTGCGGTTCGAGAAGGCGGCGCTGGTGCGCGACCGGCTGGAAGCGGTCCGGCGCACGGTGGAGGAGGAAAAGGTCCACAGCCACCGGGCGTTCGACCGCGACGTGGTGGCGATGCTGCGGGGCGCGGGGCGCGCGGTGTTCGGGGTGCTAGAGTTTCGCGGCGGGCGGATGCAGGATTCGCGGACGTTCGACGTGCGGGACACGGGCGTTGAGGACGCGTCCCTGGCCGAAGAGTTCCTGTCGCAGTACTACGACACGACCCGGCCGGTTCCGCGCGACGTGCTGGTGTCGCACGAGCCGGCCAACCGCGAGCTGCTGGAGCGCACGCTGGCGGAGCAGCGCGAGGGGCCGGTTCGCCTGCGGGTTCCCAAGAGGGGCGGAAAGCGCCGGCTGATGGAGATGGCGCGGCAGAACGCGGAGGCGGCGCTGGAGCGGCTGGTGGCCGGGAAGAAGACGGTCGACGCGACGCTGGAGAATCTCAGGGCGTCGCTGAAGCTGCCGTCTCTCCCCCGCCACATCGAATGCTTCGACATCTCGACGTTCCAGGGCTCGTTCTCCGTGGGGTCGATGACGTGTTTCCGCGACGGGGAGTCGGACAAGAGCGGGTGGCGGCGGTTCCGCATCAGGACGATCGACGGGCAGAACGACTTCGCGATGATGCGCGAGGTTCTCTCGCGCCGGTACCGGAAGGCGGCGGAGGGGGAAGAGTCCCCGCCGGACCTGATCGTGATCGATGGCGGCGTGGGGCAGCTGAACATCGCCGTCGAGGTGCTGAAGGAACTGAAGCTGTTCGGGCGCGTTCCGGTCGCGGGTCTGGCGAAGGCGCGCACGAAGCGCGCGGGCGAGGAGACGTTCCGCACGGAGGAGCGGGTGTTCCTTCCCGGCCGCAAGAACCCCGTCACGTTCAACCGGGCCGACCCCGCGCTGCATCTGCTGGAACGAATTCGCGACGAGACGCACCGGTTCGGTGTGACATATCACCGACTCCTGAGGACGAAGAGCGCGCTGAGGACGGGGCTGGAGGAAATTCCCGGGGTGGGGCCGAAGCGGCGGAACCTGCTCCTGAAGCACTTCGGAAGCCTGGGGGCGATCAGGGCCGCCGACGTGGAATCCCTGGCGTCGGTGCCAGGAATTCCGCCGGAAACGGCAGAGACGATCCACCGCTTCTTCCTGCGGAAGCCTCCGCCAGAGGACGAGTCCAGGGGCTGATCCGAGGGGTCCGGCTTTCTGCGGGAGGCCCTGCCTTCTAGGTAAGTCCAACGATATGAACGATGTGGAGAGCGATCCAATAAAGGGATTGCCGGAACCGGGGAGCGGCGTTCCACCATCCCCTTGCGCTCCGGGGCAGGGCCCACTAACCGGGCCATAACAATCGACGGTCGCAGAACAAGACCGCCCATCCTGAACGAACCGAACCGGGGTCCCGCCCCGCCGACCGATAACCCGACCGACTATGGCAAACGAACTCCCGATGAGCGTGGCTTCGCCAGCGTGGCGCTTTTTCGTGCCCCTCGCACTGGCAACGGCCGTTCTGGCTTACTTCTTCTGGCCTGCGGCCATCGTGACGGCGCTGCTGGCGGTCTACGTCCTTTGGTTCTTCCGCGATCCGCGGCGCAAGACCCCGAGCATTCCGGGCGCGATGGTCTCGCCGGCGGACGGCAAGGTGGTCTCGGTCATCGAGGTCCCCTGCGCCAGGATGCCCGGCGGCCGTGCGAAGCGCGTGGCGATCTTCCTGAACGTCTTCGACGTGCACATCCAGCGTTCGAGCCACGGCGGGACGGTGATCGACGTGGAGAGCCGGCCGGGCAAGTTCATCAATGCGCTGAACGAAAAGTGCAGCGAGGAAAACGAGCAGACCACGATCTGGCTGGAGAGCGACGAGGAGGAGCAGCCACAGGTCTTCGGCATCCGCCAGATCGCCGGGGCCATCGCCCGCCGCATCGTGTGCAACGCGAAGCCCGGCGATTCGCTCGCGCGCGGGGAACGCTATGGCCTGATCCAGTTCGGATCGCGCGTGGAGCTGTTCCTGCCGCCGGACGCGACGGTGAAGGTAAAGCCGGGCATGCGCGTGAAGGGCGGCGAGACGTGCATCGGGCTGCTGTACGAGCGCGAGGCCCTGAAGGGCCGTTTCCCGAGCCGCGAAGTCGCCGTTCCGAAATCGGAAGAACTGATCGCCGCACAGACGCCGTAGGACATCCGCACGCGATCGAGAGGCATCCGCCATCGGCAATCCGCTGACATCGGAAGAGGAACGGAACCGCGGACCACAGCCCGTGGAGACCGCTCCGGCGAAGCCGCGGGGAATCATGCACCGCATGCGCGAGGACTCCTCCACCGCGGCGCGGCGGCGCGTGTACGTCGTGCCGAACCTGATTACGGCCGCCAGCCTGTTCTCCGGCATGTGCGCCATCATCGCGGCGGCCGACGGGTTCTTCGTCCAGGCCTGCTACCTGATTCTTCTCTCCGCCGTTCTGGACGCGCTGGACGGGCCGATCGCGCGGCTGACGAGATCGACGAGCCCCTTCGGTCTGGAGTTCGATTCGCTCTCCGACGCCATCGCGTTCGGCGTGGCGCCGGCGTTCCTGATGTTCCGCAAGCTCTCGATGATCGAGGATGCCGTGGCGCTGCACCAGTTCGCGGCGCAGATGGCGATCGGCGTGTGCGGCCTGTATGCCGTGTGCGGTGCGGTGCGCCTGGCGCGCTACAACATCCAGGCGGCCCAGGAGGAGAAGCTGACGTTCACCGGACTGCCGATTCCCGCGGCCGCCGGCACGCTGGTTTCCACGTTCCTCGTGGTGCAGCAGTACCTGGAGGACTCCCGGAGTCTGCACCGGATGATTCTCGTCCTGATGGTTCTGCTGGCGTACCTGATGGTCAGCACGTATCCGTTCCCGAGCATCAAGAGCCTGACGCGGAAGACGAAGCGCTCCTTCAACAACTTCATCACGCTGGTGTTCGCGATCTTCACGCTGGTGATCTTCCGGGAACACCTGGCGCTGGTGACGTTCGTGGTGTTCATGGGCTATCTGGGCATCTCCGTGATTTCGGGGTACCGGAGGCGGCGCGCGTGGGGCGCGTTCTCGCCCGGCACGAACCTGACGCTCGATTCCGGACCGGACAACGACAGCGACGCGACCGAGGATCAATGACGACCCCCCGAGTGTCGCCGGCACGCCTCGCAGCCCACCGAGTTCTCTTCCGCGCCGACGACCCGAAAGCCCCGGGTCTGGACGTCCTGCTGGAAGAGCAGGCGGGATACCTGAAGCTCGACGCGCGCGACCTCGCGCTCGCCCGGCAGATCGCCTGGGGAACGCTGCGCCACCGGTGCGAGCTCGAGATGGCCGTGGGGCAGCACCTGAAGCGCGGCTTTCCGCGTGCGGACGTCGAGTGGGCGCTGCTGGCCGGCGCGTTCCAGCACATCGGGCTCGAACGGATTCCCGTTCACGCGATCGTCAGCGAAACCGTCGAACTGGTCCGCCAGCTTCCCAAAGGCGAGGCGTTCGCCGGCCTGGCGAACGCCGTGATGCGAAAAGTCACCCGCGGACACGACGCGTTCGACGAGACCGCGCCGTGGCACGAACGCCATTCCGTGCCGGAGTGGCTGAGAAGGGAAGCGGAGGACGCCCTGCCCGAAGCGGAGCTCGAGGAGTTCTTCCGCGCGTCGAACGAACCTGCGCCGTTGTGCGTTCGGATTCGCGACGCGTCGGCGGCGGACTTCTTCGCGGACGACGACCGCAGAGAGACACCGGTGCCCGGTTGCGCGGTCCTGACGGAGGCGAAGTCCGTCGACGATCTTCCGGGGTTCGCCGAAGGACGCGTGACGATCGAGGACGAAGGCGCGCAGATCGCGTGTCTGCTGGCGGCGCCGGACAGCACCGCCCAGAGCGTTCTCGATCTCTGCGCTTCTCCCGGCGGCAAGACATCGCATCTGGCCGACATCGTGGCCGGCGACTGCCGAATCCTGGCGACGGACGTTTCGCCGCGAAAGCTGGCGAGGCTGCGCTCCACTCTGGAACGGCTTCGTCTGGAAGGTCGCGTCGAAACGGGGCTGGCAGGCGAGATTCCGCCCGATGCCGTTTTCGATTACGTTCTTGTGGATGCTCCGTGCAGCGGACTGGGAACACTGCGGCGCCATCCGGAGATCCGCTTTCGGCGCTCGCCGGGCGCGATCGCCGAACTGGCGACGCTCCAGCGCGAGATTCTGGACGGAGCGGCGGACCGCGTCGCGCCGGGCGGGGTTCTCGCCTATAGCGTATGCACGTGGTCGAAGGCGGAGTGCGAGGACACGGTGGCGCATTTTCTCGCGGGGCACCCGGAGTTCCGGCCCGCCGAAGAGGCGGGGACCCCGGGATTCTCCGGCGATCCGTACCGCTGCGGAGCCGGAATGTGGCGGACCTGGACGCACCGGCACGGGTGCGACGGATTCTTCGTGGCGCGGATGAGACGCGCGGGGGACTGAGGGAACGGGAGGGTTTTTCCCTCGCACAAGCCGCCGCGCCTGGCGCACGATCCCCGCGAGCCAACGGAGGACACCGATGCCCGCCACCGCGACCGCCGATCTGACCACCGCCGCCCGCTCGATCCAGGACTGGATCGTCACGCGGCGCCGTTTCCTGCACCAAAACCCCGAGCTGAGCTTTCACGAGGAGAACACCGCCGCGTACGTCGAGCGCGAGCTGAAGTGGCTCGGCTACAAAACGATCCACACGCGGCTGAACGGGAACTACAGCCTCTGCGCCGAGCTGCTAGGGCGCGATCTCGGAACGTGCATCGCGCTGCGGGCGGACATGGACGCGCTGCCCATCCAGGAGGAGTACCCCTCGGAGTTCGCGTCGAAGACGCCGGGCGTCTCGCACATGTGCGGGCACGACGCGCACACGGCGATGCTGCTGGGGGCGGCGAGGCTGCTGAAGGAGCGCGAGGCGGAACTGCCGTGCACGGTGCGGCTGTTCTTCCAGGGGGCGGAGGAGAAGGCCCCCGGCGGGGCGAACGACTTCATCGTGACGGGGATGCTGGAAGGCGTCGATGCGATCTACGGACTGCACGTCGATCCGCGGCACGACACGGGCACGATCCATTTCACGGAGAACGAGGCGCTGGCCGGCGTGAACGAGTTCTCGATCCGGGTGACGGGACGGGGAGGCCATGCGGCGTTTCCCCACACGACGATCGATCCGGTTCCGGCGGCGGCGCAGATCGTGACGGCGCTCCAGACGATCGTGTCGCGAACCGTCGATCCCTTCGAGCAGGCCGTGGTGAGCGTGACGAAGATGCAGGCCGGGGAGGCGAACAACGTCATCCCGGAGTTCGCGGACCTGGGCGGCACGTTCCGCAGTTTCCGGTCCGACATGGAGGAGCACTTCGGCGGACGCATCCGCGCGATGGCGTCGTCGATCGCGGAAGCGATGAACTGCCGCGCGGAAACGGAAATCTCCGCCGGCTATCCCCCGCTGAAGAACGATCCGAAGACCGTGGCGGGAATGCGCCGGGTCGCGGAGGGCATCTTTCCCGACGGGGTGCGGTCGGGCGAGCCGATCATGGCGAGCGAGGACTTCGCGTTCTACACGCACCACGTTCCCGGCTGCTTCGCGTTCCTGGGCGCGTCGGCTCCGGCGGACGAGGAGCGGCGAATGCTGCACCACCCGAGGTTCCATCTCGACGAGGACGCCCTGCCGCGCGGGACGGCGATCCTGGCGGCGATGGCTCTGTCGGCAGGCGGCCGGTATCCGGCACGATAATCGATCCGGTACGGGCAGTCCCGAGCGAAGCGGAGCCGATCTGTGTCAACCTTCCCCGAACATGAACTCACACCGCGCCAGATCGTGGCGGAGCTGGACAAGTTCATCATCGGACAGAAGCGGGCGAAGAAGATCGTCGCGATCGCCCTGCGCAACCGCGCGCGCCGGCGCCTTGTGGACGAGCGCATGCAGGAGGAGATCTCCCCGAAGAACATCCTGATGATCGGGCCGACGGGCGTGGGAAAGACGGAGATCGCGCGGCGGGTGGCGAAGCTGGCGAAGGCGCCCTTCGTCAAGGTCGAGGCGACGAAGTACACGGAGGTCGGATACGTGGGCCGCGACGTGGAGTCGATGGTGCGCGATCTGGTGGAGACCGCCATCAAGATGGTGCGGGAGGAGAAGATCGAGGCCGTTCGCGACGCGATCGGCGAGCTGGTGACGAACCGGCTGCTGGACCTACTGGAACCGCCGCCCGGTTCGGTTCGCGTCAAGCGGACGACGACCGACGGACGGCCCGAGAACGAGTACGAACTGCCGCGGCTTTCGTCCGGCGAAACCGAGGAGACCCATCCCGCCCACGCGTGGTGGTCGCGGCGCGAGAAGATGAAGCCGGCCCTCGTCGCGGGAAGGTTCGACGACCGCGAGGTCGAGGTCAGCGTTACGGAGCGGCCCGCTTCGCCGTTCAACGTACCGTCGATTCCCATGGGCCCCGGGGGCGGCGGCATGGACGGGGGAATGGACCAGCTGCAGGGGATGTTCGATTCGCTGATGCCGAAGAAGCGCAAGAACGCGCGGCTGGCGGTGAAGGAGGCGCGGCGGGTGCTCTTCGACGAGGAGATCGAGACGCACGTCGATATGGAGAAGATCAAGGCGGAGGCGCTGGACCGCGCACAGCAGGACGGGATTATCTTCATCGACGAATTCGACAAGGTCGCGGGACGCGGCGGCGAGGGCGCGCGGGGACCGGACGTGTCGCGCGAAGGGGTCCAGCGCGATATTCTGCCCATCATCGAGGGAAGCACGATCTTCACCAAGTACGGCATGGTCTCGACCGACCATGTGCTGTTCATCGCCGCCGGCGCGTTCCACGTCTCGAAGCCGAGCGACCTGATTCCCGAGTTGCAGGGCCGTCTGCCGCTGCGGGTCGAGCTGGAGCCGCTGACGGCGGAGGACTTCATGCGCATCCTGACGGAGCCGGACAACGCCCTGACGAAGCAGTACAGCGAACTGATGAACACGGAAGGAGTCGAGATCGTCTGGGAGACGGACGGGATCGACGAACTGGCGCGCGCGGCGGAAAGCGTGAACTCCTCGACGGAGAACATCGGGGCGCGCCGCCTGCACACCATCCTGGAGCGCATTCTCGAGGACGTCAGCTACGAGGCTCCGGACATGGGACAGGGCCGCGTCGTCGTGAACAGAGCGTTCGTAAGGCAGGCGCTGAAGGAAATCATCGAGGACCAGGACCTGAGCCGCTACATTCTGTAGCTTCCGAGCGGCGATCCGCGAAAGCGAACACCCCCAGAGCCCATGCACCCCATTCTCTTTTCCATCGGCGACAACTTCTTCATCGGCACCTACGGGCTGATGGTGGCGCTGGGACTGCTGATCTCGATCCAGATCGCCGCGTTTCGCGCGAGAAAGCGCGGCGTTCCGCCGGACCGGATGTACGACCTGGCGTTCCTGGCGATGGTGAGCGGCTTCGTCGCGGCGCGACTGCTGTACATCGCGCTGAACTTCGGCGAGTTCCGCGCCGATCCCGGCGCGCTGATCTTCTCGCGAACGGGTTTCGTGTTCCTCGGCGGGTTCGTCGGCGCCGCCGCGTCGTGCATCGTGTGGCTGAAATGGCACGAGCTGCCGGTGCTGCGGGTGGGGGATATCGTGGCGCCGAGCCTCGCCATCGGCCACGCGTTCGGGCGAATCGGCTGTCACCTGGCGGGTTGCTGCTGGGGGGGGGTCTGCGGCATCGACGCGATCGGTCTGCGCGTGCACCGTCATCTCCAGCCCGCCGGGTATCCGTTCGGCAACGCGTTCGAGGACCAGCTCGACCGCGGTATCCTGCCGCCGGGCGCGCTGGCGAGCCTGCCTGTCTGGCCCGTTCAGCTGATGGAGTCCGCAGCGCTGTTCGCGCTGGGCGGTGCGCTGATCCTGTTCGCGTCCAGGCCGCGCCGCGCGGGGTACACGCTGGCGCTCTATCTGATCGGCTACTCGATCATCCGGTTCGTGCTGGAATTCTTCCGGGGCGACGTGGACCGAGGGATGCTCGGCGGGCTGAGCACGTCGCAGATCATCTCGCTCGCACTGCTGCCGGCGGGTGCGCTGCTGCTGGCGAGGCTCCGCAAGAATCCGGTGGAGGAATTCCAGACCGCGGCCGATCCGAAAGCCGGAAAGTCCGGCGCATAGCGCTGGTTCCGGTCAGCCCGACTTCGGCGCCGAGGTCCTGAAGTCCGTCAACGCCTCGACGATCGTGCCGGGCTTCGTGTCGTCCAGCGTCACGTTGACGCGCGCGCCGACCTTGACGAGTTCGCTGGCGACGAGTTCGTTGCCGGCGACGACGACGATGGTTTCGGGAATGCGCTTGAAACCGTCCCTTCCCCACACGCGCGACATCGTCCTGGCGGTCTCCAGGGTCAATACCAGCAGAGCGGTGACCTGGCGGTTCTCCATCGCTTCGCGCAGAGAGGCCAGCGCCTGCTCGTTGGGCCGCCAGGAGCGCACGGGGATTTCGGTGACGTGCGCGCCGGCGCCGGCCAGGTCGTCGGCGAGATCGCCCCACTCGTCCTCGCCCTCGATGACGACGACGCGGCTCGCCTGGAATTCCGCGCCGTAGCGCCTGCGGAATCCGGTCTCGTCGGGCTGGCCTTCGGCGAGCGTTGCGCTGATGCCGGCGGACTGGAGCGCGTCGAGCGTCGCTTCGTCGACGCCGAGGACGCGTGTCTGGAGGTAGAACGTATCGACGTCGATGCCCGACTCGCGGACGGAGGCCGTGAAGAGTTCCACGAGCGCCGGCTGCGTGAAGATCGCGTGGGTGGCGAGGGCGAGTTCGCCCCGGATGGTCTGCATTTCCGCGGTGGAGAGAGCGAGGGGGGCGGCGCGCAGCGCTGGCGCGGGGTGAATCGCGGCGCCGGCTTCGGCGAGTTCGGGCGCGAGGGCGCGGTGCTCGACGGCGGAATCGGTGAGCGCGATGGTCCAGCCGAAGAGCGGACGCCTCTCGTGGAAGTTGAGGTGCTCGCGGAGACGAACCACATCGCCGACGACGAGAACGGCAGGCGCGGAAAGGTCGGCCTCGCGAATCGCCTCGGGAAAGTCCGCGACCGTCGAGACGACGGTTCTCTGGCGCGGAGTCGTTCCCCACTGAATCGCCGCGACGGGCTGGTCGGGGGGGCGTCCGCCGAATTCGAGTCCCGCGCGAATGTCGTCCACGCTGCCGAGAAACATCAGGAAGACAAGGGTGTCTGCGGCGGAACACACCGCTTTCCAGTCGAGGGTGCGGGGCTCGGATTCCTCGCGGGACTGGCTCTCGACGGCGACTTCGGCGGCAGCGATGTCGCGAATGCGGAACTCGCCGCTGGTGCGCTGGCGCTTGTGGCGCTTGACGACGATTCCGCCGCGTTTCTCGGACTCCGGAGATTCGTCGGGAGCGGGCGTCGCGCTCCTCGCCTCCTCCTCTTCGGCTTCGGCTTCGGGAGGGGTGGATTCGTCTTCGGCGCCCGGGCCGCGAACCCGTCCGTGAACGACGAGAACCGAACCGGCGAGGTCGCGGTGGAGCACGGGAATGCCGGCATAGGCCGGTACCGCCAGTGCGGAAGTGATGCCGGGCACGACTTCGAAAGGAATGCCGGACTGGCCGCAGACGCGGGCTTCTTCGCCGCCACGGCCATAGACGTAGGGGTCGCCGCCCTTGAGGCGAACGACGATGCGGCCCATCTTCGCATGGCGGACGAGGAGCTGGTTGATGGCGGATTGATCCATGGAGTGCTCGCCGGCGCGCTTGCCGACGTAGATGCGTTCGCACTCGGGGGGGGCGGCATCGAGGATGTCGGGGCTGACCAGGGCGTCGTAGAGGATCACGTCGGCGTGGCGGACCAGTTCATGGCCGCGAACGGTCAGAAGGCCCGGATCGCCCGGGCCGCCGCCCACCAGGTAGACCTTCCCGCTCGTTCCCGTTCGCTTCATTCGATTACCCCGGAAAACTGGCATTCGAGGATTCAGAGGTGCGGCCCGGCCCCTGGGGGCGCAACGCTTCAATTCGATTTCGGGGAACATTGAACAAATCCGCCCTGTCGGGCGTATACCCCAGGGAAGGCAAACCGCGAGAAGGCGGGCCAGGTCGTGGTGATACGGCCCTGTGACCGGTTCGCGAGGGCGGATCGCGGCCCGAAAACGAATCCCTTGCCCGTCTCGCGGGAGGGCGGTGAACTTCGCCTTGCAGATAAATCGGGCGTTGCCACTCTCATGGGGGGCGGGGAAGCGAAATCGCGGCGGTCGCGCGCGAATACCCAAGGGACAGGCCAGATGGCGAACGAGGACCGGAGCCAGTACTACGACATCGGCGAGAGAATCGAATCCCGGTCCGACATCCGGAGGTTCAACGGTCGCGTCAAGTCCACCGGCGCCCGCGTCGTGGTCCACGAAATGGAAGTGGACCGGGAGGCGGTTCCGGTCGGCGAGCTCTTCCAGAAGACGGGCCCCTACGCCGCGCTCCGCGATGTCCGGGTTCCCCGACTGATCGACGCCTGGCAGACCGACAAGAGCATCAGCTACGTGACGCTGGAGCAAACCGGCGACCCCCTGGGATCGCCGGAGGCCCGCGTCCACTTCACGGCCGCGCAAAGGGACTTCGAGCGCGAGATCGCGTATCAGTCGCTTTCCGCCCTGGCGGCGCTTCACGACCAGACGATTCTTCACCGCCACATCGCGGCCGACTGCTACGTCGTCACGCCGGCCTGCATGGTCTTCATGCGCTATCACGGGCTGGACATGCGCATCGGCAAGCTGATGGAGGATTTCTCGGGCGTCGACGTGTCGGACATGATGCTGGTGGCGAACCTGTACGCGTGCGACGTGTGCGACTGGGCGGCGATGATTTCGGGCATCCTGTGCAAGATGCCGGTGCTCGATCCGAAGAAGCGCTACGACGACTCGCTGATCCCCGAGCAGGTGACGGTCGCGGTGAAGAAGGTCCGCGACCACGTGCGAAACAAGGCGATGGCGGACTTCCTCTGCACGGCGATGCAGGCGCGGGCGGACAGCACCGCCGGGTTCGAGAACGCGGGCGAAGCGGTCAAAGCCTATCCCCCGGAGCTGGTCCCATGATCGAAGCCGGCTTGGGCTGGAAATTCCGCGATCACGTCGCCGACCGGATCATCTTCGAGGACCAGGTCGTGGAGAACATCGTGACGGGGCACCTGGCGCGCCGCCGCGTGTATCCCGAGCGCCTGAGCCGCGACGAAACGGCGCTGAACTGCATCAAGCGGCAGATCGCGGCGTCGTCGAAGATCGAGCATCCCGGTTTCCAGCGGCTGTTCCTGGCCGGGGATTCGGCGGGATACTTCACGGTCATCGGCGAGCTCAACGACGCGCCGCCGCTGACGGTCGCGGCCGAGCGCAAGCTCTACACCAAGGCCCGCGACTGGCACGGCTTCGCGCTGCGCTTCGCACGGTTCTGCGTCGAGATGCAGCGCCTGCGCATCGCGCTCGACCGCCTGAACCTGGACGACATCCAGTTCCACCGCAACATGTTCCAGATTTCCAACCGCTTTCCGGTGGGCATTCTCGACGATGCGACGATCCTCGCCAGCCCGTACCTTCAGCGGCTGATGGAGTCGCCGGTCGGCGGCGCCTACTCCACCGACAAGGGGCAGTACCCCCTGGAAGCCGGCATGCGGAAGGTGAAGGAGTTCCTCTTCACGATGGCATCGGGGCAGACCGCCCGCGACGTGCGCCAGATGCTGGAGTACCGCCAGGAGTCGGCCCGCGTCACAGGATCGAAGCAGTACACGAGTCTGGGCATCGAGCCGGTGATCGAGAGCCTGATCCTGCGGATGCACGAGCCGATGGACACGCATCCGATCCGCAACTTCGACCAACTGGTCCAGGCACTGGAGAGCGTTCCGGACGAAGAGCTTCAGAGCAGTTCGCCTTCGGGCAATCTTGGCTCGGGAGCCGCTGTGCCAGGCTCGTCCCCTTCGTCCTCTTCCGGTTCCATCGCCGCAGCGCGCCCCGCCGTGCGGGCCGACCCCGGAACGGGCGAACGCCCGCAGTCCGTTCCACGCGCGTACACGCCCACCGGCAAGTCGGATGTTCCGATGGAGAGCAGCGAGCGGCAGAAGCTCGACGAGGAGGAGGACCGCTCCTACCTCTACCCCCAGCGCGACACGGTGAATCCGACCGCCAAGGGGAGGGGCCCCGGCACGACGTCGCCCAAGCCCGATCCCTCCACGGGACCGAAGAGCGATCCCGGCACCGGGTCGCTCTATACGCCCGGGGCACCGGCAAGACCGCTCAAGCGCCGCCGAGACACCGGCGCGGCCCTGGCGATGGTGGGCAAGATCGTGGGAGCGCTGGTCGTCGTGGCTCTGCTGGGATTCGCCGGCTGGTACGTGTGGGCCAGCATGCAGGCGCCGCCGCCGAACGCGAAGCCGGTGGCCGCCTTTGCCGCGCTGCCCGCCACGATGGGGGTGAACAAGGAGTTCGCGCTGGACGGTTCGCTCTCGACGGACGCCGACGGACAGTCGCTGGTCTACTCGTGGACGGTCTACTCCGTCGATCCCCAGGGGGTGCAGGGCAAGGCGCTCGGAACGATCGAGCACCGCCTGTTGCCCAACGGAACCGACGGCGCCGCCAGGCCGAACCTGATGATCTTCCAGGCGGGCAGGTACCGTATCGAACTGAAGGTCTTCGACGGACAGAGCTACAGCGAGCCGAGCTTCGCGGACATCGAGATCGTGAACTGAGACGGGGCGGGGATGGCGGCTCAGCCGTCCCTCCGGGACTCTGGCGGGGATCGCTCGCCCGGCAACAAACAACACAAACGTACCACTCTCCGTCCACCACGCACAACGCGTCATCCGCCCCGGATCGATCGTCGCGAAGAGACCATGAGCGAACGAACAACGCGACAGCCCGACATTCGCACGCCGCGTTATTCGATCAGGATGAATTCCAGGCCGGCGGGTTCGCGACGGAAGAAGAGGAAGACGTCCTCCATGGCGTCGAAGCCCCGTTCGCGGGGGTGGATGGTCTCGAATCCGAACGTGAGAAGGACGAGTTTCCCGACGGTGTGGCCATCGCCGAAGAGTCCTTCGCGCCGAATGCCGAGGACGGCTCCGGCGGAGGACTCGAGCAGCGCGCGGCTGCCGCCGGCGGGGGCGATGACGTCGGGCGAGGTGACGCGGTAGATGCCGCGGCTGCCGTCGTCGAAGGCGATGGGCGCGGGGCGGAAGATCGGGTCCGGCAGGGTGGCGGCCTCGAAGACGCCGGCGCTGGCGGAGACGTATTCCGCTCCGAGGACCTGGCCGAGGAAGAGGCGGTCCTCCGCCGTTCCGTTGGCCCAGAGGTCCTCGCCGATCTGCGAACCCGTGACGAACAGGTTGCCGCCGGTTTCGAGGAAGAGGCGTACGTGGAACTGCTCGTGGCCGTTGAAGGTTTCGGTCTCGAACCCCTCGTCGCCAAGCACCCAGACGACGTTGTCGTAGTCGAAGATGGCGACGGCGTTGCCGATCTCCTCGTTGGCGGTGGTGTCGAAGGCTTCGTCGATGGCGGCAAGGGCCATGCCGTGCCAGGCGGCGAAGGGATGGTTGCGGCCCTGGGAAACGGCGTTGCGGTTCCACTGGTCGTAGCCATCGACGACCAGGGTTCGCGTCGCGGCGTTGCGCAGCATGAAGGCGTAGGCGTCGGAGGGTGCGCTCTCGTTGGCGTTGGGGGAATCGTCGACGGCCGTCATGCGGTAGTGACGAAGCTCGCCGGGAAGCGGCGGCGGAACGATGGCGGACGTTGCACCGGCGGAAAGCTGCGATTCGTCGCGCAGGACGCTCCAGTGTTCGAGATCGCCGCTCTCGTAGAGGCGGAACCCCGCGATGTCCTCCTCGTCCGGCGGAGTCCAGCGCACCTCCAGGCTTCCGCCGCCGGAGCGGCGAAGGCTCTGTAGAAGCGGCGGGGCGGGGGGCACGATGTCCTGGGGAAGGGCGGCGGTGCGGAAGGCCTGCTTCGGGGAACATGCTTCGAGGCCCGCGAGGTTCGTACTGCACGCCTGGACGAAGTACTCGGTGTCGGGCGAGAGACCGTCGATCCGCACCGTGTGGTTTCGGCTCTGGAGCCGGTCGGGGCTGGCCTCGCTGGCGAAGGGAATCGCCGTTCCGTAGAGGACGGTGCGGGTGGCCGGTTCGTCCGTGGTCCAGGAGAGGGTGGCTTCGGTGTCGGAAACGAGAGCGATCGCGAGACCGGCGAGGACGGGGGGTGTAACGTCGGCGGCGGAGGCACGGGCGCGTTCGAGAAAGTTCATCGCGGCGGGGATGTTCTCGGCGATGCTTGGCGCGATGATCGACGGATCGGGAGCGAAGCCGGCGGGGTCTTCCGCGGTGGGGCGCAGTTCGATCGTGATGGATGGAATTCCCAACGCGGCGGATGCGTAGTCCAGGATGGTGCCGTGACCCGTGTAGCCGAGGGAGACGGACCACCGCCCCCAACGCATGGCCTGGCCGTTGACGGCTTCGATGTCGGCGGCGATCTGCTGGACGAGCGGTTCCATCGCGTCCACGTTTGGGGGGAACTCGGCGACATGCGCCCAGTTGTGCAGGACCGTCGCGCCGTAGGTGTGATAGTTGAGCAGCCCCGCCAGGCGCCGTTCGGGAGCCGTCATCCAGGCGTCGAGAGCGATGTTCTCCGGTTCGGTGAGGGGTCCGGGCCCGCTCCAGGTCTGCGAATTCTCGTTGGGGTCGGCCTTCCACTGGAAGGGCCAGTTGCGGTTGAGGTCCACGCCGAAGCTGTTGTCGTCGTTTTTCCTCCGGTTTTTGCGCTGGTAGCGGTAGCGTCCGCTCGCGATGTCGTACTCGATGCCGTCGGGGTTCACCATCGGGACGAAGTAGATGTCGCGTTCCTGCAAAAGCTTCGCGACCTCGGGACGAGAGGCGTTCTCGGCGATCCAGGAAGCGATGCCCAGCGGCACTTCGGTCGAGAGATGCTCGCGGGCGTGATGGGCTCCGAAGAAGACGATGCCGGGCTTTTCCTTCTCCCCGGGCTCGTGGAAGCGCACGGCCGTGATGGCTCGGCCCTCGTGGCTCTTGCCGATCTCCAAGACGGTGATATGCTCGGGATCGGCGGCGGCTAGGCCCTTAAGCGCCGCCTCGGCCTCGCCGTAGTTGTGGAAGGCGGCGTCGGCATCGGGGAAGTCCTCGGGGCCGAATTTAGATAGCGGGATCGTGCGGATGATCTCGATTCCGGCGTCCTGCAGGAGACCGAGCAGCTCCGAGTCGGCGACCCCGCCGACGACGCCGCCCTCCACCGATTCGATCGACATGCCGATCGTCGCGATGCGGGTGCGCTCGCCCGGGCCCTTTGCCCGGAGTTCGACCCAAACCCGGTCGCCCGAGCCGGTCAGTCCGCCGATCCGGGGGGCGTCGAATTTATCCAAGGGCAGGGCGTCGAAACCCCCGCCGCTTCCGTCGAAGTCGACTTGCACCGAGGCGCGAGCCGTCGCGGCCGGCTCGAGGGAGCCGGCCGCGAACAGCGCTAGAACGATGGGAAGTATTCTTCTCAACGCACCTTGCTGAGGAGGCGCCGGGCCTCGCTCTCGATGCCGCGCGCGGAGCGCGCGATGTCCCGGGTGTCCCGGTCGATGTCCATCGCTTCGAACGTGTAGCCGGCGCGGCGGATATCCCAATGGGCGAAACGGGCCTCGCGCTCGAGCGAGCGGGCGTCGTTGTCGAACCAGTTGGCGTTGCTCGAAAGCGTCTGAGCGGGGGAGACGAGCGCCGGGTCTTTCTTGGCGGTCGCCGCCACTCGTCGGACGGAGGATTCGGTGCGATCGGCCTCGCGCTTGAGGTCGCGTAGATCCCAAGTGAGCCGGCGGAGGTCGTTTCTGAGGAACGGATCTTCGCGTCCCGGCCGGCCCGGGTTGCTGGGCTGGCGGCGCACGCGCCGGCGGATATCGGCTAAGCGGCGTTCGAGGCGCTGGGCGTCCCAACCGTGGCGGCGGACGTCGGAAGCCAGGCGGTTGATCTCACTCGAGGCGCTCTGGGCGCGGATCTTTTCCTGCGAGGCCTTCGTCTTGAGGACTTGCGTGCGGATCTGATTGAGCGCGGCTGAGAACGGGACGGCGACTCCGGCCGAGAGCGGCTGGGCCAGCAGTAGGGCGGTGA
>JAJFLJ010000096.1 GCA_021772755.1 Candidatus Sumerlaeota bacterium | reverse complement strand
GGGTCGAGCAGGGGGCGGGTGAGGTGGCGGACCGGCATGGGGAAAGACTCCGTCGTCGTGGCTGACGGGGAGAATTCGGCCACAGGTGGTTTTCGATTTCAGGAATGGGTGGGAGATTTGGAAGGAATGGAGAAAGTTAAGAGAGTGGTGGGTTGTGGGTGGTGAGTTGTGGGTGGCGGGAAAGAGGTTCTAACGCAGAGGCGCGAAGGGTCAGAGAGATTCGCAGAGAAGCGGGGAAGTGCGGAGGGAGGGAGGGCTGTCGGCTGTTTGCTGTTGGCTGTCAGGGTGCGGGCCGGGGGGTACGGCGTGGCTTTGCGTCAGTGTTTCGCGATCGTCGCGGTGAAGAGAGATTTTAGCGCAGAGACGCGAAGGCGCAGAGAGCGCAGGGAAAGGCGGAGGGAGGTGCTCCGCCGCTTCCAGGTCGCGTTCAGCTCCTGCGCCATTGCCGAGACTCGGTCTTCGTCGTGGTCGTGGTTGTTGTGGTTGTCTTGGTAACGCGCAAGGACTCGGAAGGCGGGCAAATAACGCGTTTCGTCGATCTGCGTATGAGTTCGGCCGCGATGGGCGCGAGGAAGGTGGCGAGCAACTGGAGCAGTTCCATGAGCAAGTGCCTCGTCTTCGAAATCTCCTTTCCGCCCTTACGGGCACCTCTTCGATACCTGCGCGGAGGCGGGGCCGTCAACTTCCTTTTTCGCCGAGGATAGCGGGCGCCGGATCGATGGTGTTCAGGGGACGCTGTTCGTCGTGGGGGTTACAATGCGGGGGGATCACACGGTGGCACGGGGAGCACGGGGAAGTGCGGGGGGCTGTCGGCTGTTTGCTGTCGGCTGTCAGGGTGCGGGCCGGGGGAGGCGGCGTGGCTTTGCGTCAGCGGTTCGCGATCGTCGCGGTGAAGAGAGGTTTTAGCGCAGAGACGCGAAGGCGCAGAGAGCGCAGGGAAAGGCGGAGGGGGATCACACGGTGGCGCCGGTGAACGAGGGCGGCGGGGTGGCGGTGAAGGGCGGGAGGTTCCTGGCGTTTTGGGGGCGATGCGTGCTTGCGCCGTGGTTTCGGGGGTGGTGGCCTTGGCGGATGAAACCTTCGATCCTTTTCCCTTTCGCGGCGTTGCTCGGGGCGGTCGCCCTGGTGGCGGCGTCGTGCGCGACGTTCAGGCATACTCCCATCGCAACCGAGTCACCCATGATTCTTCCGCAACCCCGATCCCTGGTGCCGGGGACCGGCACGTTCGCGATTTCGGACGAGACGCCGCTGGTTCTGCCGGCGGAGATGGGGGAGCCGGAGCGGCGGGCGGCGGCGGCGTTCGTGTACTGGTGCGAGGACGCGTTCGGGGTTTCGCCGAAGATGCGGAATTCGGAGGAGCCGGCGATCGTGCTGGAGGTGCGCGGGGACCCGGCGACGGGGGGTCCGGCGAAGGACGGCTACGAGCTGTCGATCACGCCGGAGGAGGTGCGGGTGACGGGCAACTCGGCGTCGGGGCTGTACTACGGGATCGTGACGCTGACGCAGATCGCGCGCTCGCAGCCGGGGCCGAATCTGCCGGCTCTGACGATCGAGGACTGGCCGGATTTCGAGTATCGCGGCTTCTATCACGACGTGACGCGGGGGAAGGTGCCGACGCTGGAGACGATGAAGCGGATCGCGGACTATCTGGCGGAGCACAAGGCGAACCAGATGCAGCTGTACGTGGAGCACACGTTCGCGTTTTCGTTCGATCCGGAGATCGCGCAGAACCCGGACGGTCTGACGGCGGAGGAAATCCGCGAGCTGGACCGCTATTGCGCGGAGCGGCGCATCGAGCTGGTGCCGTCGCTCCAGGCGTTCGGGCACATGGCGGGGGTACTGAGTCTTCCGCAGTACCGCCACCTGGCGGACGTGGAGCTGGAGGGCGAGTGGGCGGAGCTGTCGTGGAACCAGCGCATGAAGGGGGCGACGATCGACGTCGGAAATCCGGAGGCGCTGGCGCTGCTTGAGCGGATGCTGGGGGAGTTCCTGCCGCTGTTCTCATCGAAGCAGGTGAACGTGTGCGCGGACGAGACGTACGACCTGGGAATGGGAAAGACGGCGGGGATGGCGGAGGAAATGGGGAAGGGTCGCCTGTATCTTCGGCATATCTCGTGGCTGAACGAGGTGTGCAAGTCGCACGGCAAGCGGATGATGTTCTGGGGCGATATCGTGAAGAAGCACGAGGACCTGATCCGGGAGATTCCGAAGGACGCGATTCTGCTGAACTGGGGATACTCGTACAAGACGGACTTCGAGAGCTGCGCGCTCTTCGAGGAGGCGGGCCTGGATTTCTACGTCTGCCCGGGAACGAGCGGGTGGAACGAGATTCTGAACCGAATGGACAACGCGGACCTGAACATCCGCCAGTACATCGCGGCGGGGCGGGAGTACGGCGCGATCGGGGTGCTGAACACGGACTGGGGCGATCACGGGCACTACAACCTGCTGGCGGGTTCGTGGCACGGGGCGGCGCTTGGGGCGGCGCTGGCGTGGAACGGGGCGACGGACCAGGAGACGTTCGACCGATTCTGGTCGAAGCGCATGTTCGGGGTGAACGACACGGCGCCGGCGGATCTGCTGCGCGGCGCGGCGTTCGACAAGGACACGTACGGGTCGTGGCGCCTCTTCTACCAGCCGTTCGCGGACTACGAGAAGGTGGAGAAGATCACGGACGAGTACGCCGAGGGGCTGAAGGCGCGAAGCGCGGAGAGCGTGGAGTACTTCGAGAACCTGGCGGCCAACGGTCGCGGAGACGCGACGGACCTGGCGGAGTACGTTCACATGTCGCGGATGATGGGGCTGTGCGGAGAGAAGATCCAGCTGGTGCGCGCGCTGCACGAGTCGGGCGGCACGGCGGACGCGGAACTGTCGGAACGGCTCGATGCGTTCGCGGACGAGCTGGAGTCGCTCTACGACGAGTACGAGGAGCTCTGGCGGGCGCGGAACAAGGAGTCGGAGCTGGGGGACATCCGGAAGAAGGTGAATGCGCTGGTGGAAGAGGCGAGAGGGGTGTGAGTGGTGAGGGAGCTGTTAGCTATTGGCTCTTGGCTCTTGGCTATCTCGGCTATCGGGTTGGGGGGGTGAGAGTTGTTCGTTGGTGGGGCCGTTGGATGTCGAGCGTCGGGAGGGCTGACAGCCGATAGCTATTAGCTTTCGGCTCTTGGCCGTCGATTCCATATCGGGGTATTTGCGATGATGCGATGGGTGCGTGTTCTCTCTTTGGTCTTCTGTTTCGCGGCGGCGGTTTGCGTGTCGGGGTGCGCGCACGGGATGCATCCGGCGGGAAAGGTGGCGCTGACTCCGCTGACGGGGGTGCGGGACATCGTGGATGCGCCGCTGGTTTCGATCACGAACGTGTTTCAGTTCTGGGCGGACAAGTCGAACCCAACGCCGGTACCGGGAGCGAACGTGGGATGGACGCTGCAGGGCGGGTTCAACGCGGGGCTGGGACTGAGCGTGGCGTACTATGCGTTCCAGGGGGTGTCGTGGGTGATCGGCGGTGTGGACTATGTGGTCTGCCGGTCAGTGTGGCCGAACTTCGCCGGAGGCGTCAGTCCCTGGCGCCAGGAGGACCAAACGTGGGGGAGTCTGTATTTCCCCAGCACGAAGGCGTTGTGGAACGACGATGACGGCGGGGTGGAAGAGGAACCGCTTCCCGTTCCGCAAGACGCGTACACCGCCCCGGGGACGTAGCGGCCTTTCCCGCGGCGGCTATGTTCCGCCGCTGCCGCCACCGGTTCGCTTCGCGATCTCGCGCTTCATCTTTCGCAGCAGCCGGCGCGCCCAGAGGAACTCCGTCGCCAGGATGGCGAGCCCCGCCGGGATGACGAGAATCGCCGGCCCCGGCGTCAGAATCATTACCACCCCGACGAGAACGACGGTCCCGCCGATGACGGCCACGACGATCTTCCGCGCCGTCCTGTAAGCGGGGCTATGTCCGGTGTCGTCCCGCTTACGCGGGAGCCACCGCGTCAGGCCTCGTCCCTCTTGCCGAAGCTGGGATCGATGGGCAGGAACGGAATGAGCAGGCAGCCGGGAACGACGAGCAGCATGACCATGACGAAGAACTTCTGGTAGCCGAGGACTTCCTGGATGAATCCGCTGGGCATCTGCGGGATCATCACGCCGAGGGCCATGAAGCCGGTGCACAGGGCGTAGTGCGCGGTCTTGTAGGGCCCCTTCGCGGCCATGATCATGACCATCAGGAAGGCGGAGAGTCCGACGCCGTAGCCGAAGGCCTCGAATCCGATCAGGCCGTTGACGACGACGAGATTCCCGGTCAGCGTGTAGGACATGAAGACGTAGCCGAGGTTGGGCAGGTGCATGAAGGCGACGAGGATCCAGATGACGCGCTTGAGGCCGAAGGAGGAGATGAGCCATCCGCTGAAGAGTCCGCCGACGATGAGGGCGAGGACGTAGATGACGGAGTTGGCGAAGGCGAACTCGGAGAGCGACATGTCGAGTCCGCCGCTGGCCGTGGAGCCGAGAAGGAAGGGGGCCTTGAGGGAGGAGAGGGGAATCTCGCCGAGGCGGTAGAGCAGGATGAAGGAGAGGACGATGCCGATCTTCTCCTTGGCGAAGAAGCTCGTGAACACATCCACGAATCCGATGCGGCTGACGTCGGACATCTTGCGGAAGAACGAGCGCGTGTATCCCTTCAGTCCCGGCACGAAGAAGAGCACGAGGCCGAGGGAGGTGGGGACGAGAAGGGCGACGAGCTTGTAGAGGAAGTCGTAGAGCTTCTTGTCGGCGGCTTCCGCGGAGGCGGCGAGGCCGGCGAAGAGATGGGGGCCAAGATCGGCCTGCTCCGCCATGATCAGGCGGTAGGAGACATAGCCGAGTATGAAGGGCACGAGGATGGTCGCCGCGACGGCGAGCGCCGGGATGTAAAAGGGCGGGCGGTCCTCGGTCTCGACGGCGTCGGCCTTGGCGACGGGGAGCAGGAAGCGGTGCAGCGTGGCGAGCAGGAAGTAGATGAGCCCGGCGGTGATCAGAACGACGGCCCAGCCCAGGGCGACGTTTCCGGCAGTCACTCCGAAAGTGGCGGTGTCGCTGGATTTCAGCTTGTCGTCGACTTTCACTGTGACGGGCTTGGGTGTGTTCCAGTCCTCGGATGTGAAGGTGAGGACCATTGGATCGAGAGAGATTTCGGGAACCTTGTCGCGGTTCTTGAGGACGACGGTGATGGTCTTGTCGGCGCCGGGATCCCGGGCGAGGCGGATGCCGTACTCGGCGGATTCGCCCTTGGCGACGGCGATGGTGGGGCTGTCGAGAAGGATGGCCTGCTCGCCGGGGGCGGCCGGCTTGGAATCGGGAAGGTCTTCGGGCGCGACGGGGTCGCTGCCGGGGGCGATGGCCTGGACGGCGAAGTATTCCGCAGGGGGGCCGGTGATGCGCTGGACCATGTCCGCCTGGTAGACGAGGGGTCCGAGGGTGAAGATCCAGCCGACGCGGAAGGCGGTGCTGCGGATGCCGACGAAGAAGGCCTGCTGCCGTTCGCTCAGCGCCAGCATGTAGTAGCCGTCGCAGGCGATGTCGTGGGTGGCGCTGGCGAAGGCGACGAGAAACAGAACGGCGATCGTGATGATGAAGAAGGCGGGAAGGCCGAGAATCTGTGTGCCCGGGAGCAGTATGGTGAACGCGGACCCGACGAGAGCGATGCCCACCATGAGCTGCATGGTGGTGGTCCAGTTGCGCTTGGTCCAGTAGCGGTCGATCAGCGGCCCCCAAAGGGGCTTGATGGTCCAGGGAAGGCTGAGAAGGCCGAGCCAGAAGAGGGCGGTGCTGTTGGGTATCCCCATCGTGTAGAACACGATGATGAACATCTGGGTGACCAGGATGTACTGCATGCCCTGAAGGAAGTTGACCGACGGCACCCATGCCCAGGGGCTGATGCGGCGCCCCCGGCGGTCGGGTTCGCCGAGGTGGACGCTGTGGTGCTCTGCGGCAGAGGGGGCGCTCTGGTTCTCGGCCATGTCGTGCTCCGGGGTTGGGGATACGGAGGGGCAAACGCCCCGCTCATGGGTCTTTGACAGGCGGCTCACGCTGGGGGCGGACTGCGGGAGGGTCAAGCGCGGCGGCGAGAGCGATCGCGGGGGGCTCCCGGGCCCGGGCGGCCATTAGGATTGCCGCGATGGCACCTATATCGCTAACATATTCGACATGAGCCGTTTTCCGCCCTACGAGGATTGGGCCGAATTCGTCGGCGCCATTGCGCAAGGCGACGTGGAAGAGGTTCGCCGTGCGATGGCGGCGGACAGTCCGTGGCTGGGTTACCGGCGGGGGGAGGCCTTCCGGACGGCTCTGCGGGCTGCGCGAAACAACGAGAAGCTGGTGGCCGACCTGATCGGATTCGGTGCCGATTGTTCGGCGGCGATTCGGGCGGGAGGCCCTTTGGCGCCGATGATGGAGAAGGCGCTGCGGCGGGCCGGGCCGTCTTGGCGCGTCGACGCCTACGACCAGGGAATCGTGGAACTCCGGATCGTTCGGGAAAGCTCCTGGTGCATGTCGTTCCTGCCCAACGACGCGCAGGTGCCTATTCGCTACGGCGGCGGGGGCGAGGGGGAATGGCCGACGGAACCCGCCGCGGCTCTGGAAGCGCTGATGCGGGATCTCGAAGACGAGCGCCTGGAGCCGATCGCGGCGCGGGCGAAATGGTTCGCTCCCTGGCTGGAGAAGCTCGCCGCCGGACAGGACTTTCCGCTGGGGGAACTGCTCCGTCGGTTGCAGAAGTACGCGGTGCGGCGGGTGTAGAAAGACGACTCGAAATCAGTCGGTTCCGGCAGCCGTTCCGCCGGCTTCGGTGGCCGTGTCGTTCCTGCCAATGGCTTTCAGATACGTCTCGACGGCCTTCTTCACGTCTCCGTTCCGAACCGCCGAGGGCGGCAGCGTGAGGTCTCCGGTAATCGGCCCTCCGCCCTGGTCGACGATGGGCTCGGTTTCGCCGGTGGGAACGCCGCTGTCGTCGACGATCGCAACGGTGCCGATCGCGTAGGGCAGGCCGGCGTAGGGGTCGCGCAACACCTGCGGCAAGAAGCGCGGCACCAGGTCCTCCTGCGCCGCAGGCCACTCGCCGGTTTCGTGGCGGTAGAGTTCCATCGCCGTCAGGATTCGCACCTGGTCGAACACGATCCACCTGTCGTCGAAGAACTCGAACCCTCGCCCGAATCGCGGCATCGTATTCTCGAAGCAGATCGCGACGGGCGACATGCCGAACATTCCTTCGAATAACCCTCTTCCGGGAAAGTCCACATGGACGTCGCGCTCCAGCCCGTTCAGTTCCGCCAGCAGTCGTCGCAGGTTCTCCGGATCGCCCCGCCACGCCAGATACGAGGAATACGCCGCGAAGCCGGCGGAACTTTGAGCCGAAGCCCCGACCAAGGCTCCGTAGAACGAGAACCCGGGTTCCGACAGGAGTCCCCCGAAGCGATACACGGCCCGCAGATCCCGCAGCGCCTCTTCCGTCCTGCCCGCGTTCGCGTTGTAGACGCTGCGGGCACAGAGCATTCTGCCGACCTGGCGAACCAGTACGAAATCCGGCCCCCGCCAACCCCCGGGATTCGGATCCGGCCAGTAGTAGTCGGCGTTCGCGGCTTCCAGGTATGGCAGCACGAACTGGTCGATATCGGCGAACGCCGCATCGACTTCCGAAACCGCGACGGTGTCGAGAAGCGACCTTGCATCGTCCGGAGACGTTTCGGCAAGAAAAAGTGAATACAGTAGCGCACGAACAGGATGGTCGGGAAGATGGATCTGCGACCAATAGCTTCGATTCCGGGACATGTAGAGCGGGCCGAGAGCGGTCTGCGCGTTGGTGAGCGCCGGAGAAAAGTGGGGCGCCGCCGGTCCGTTCTCCATCAGGTTTCCCAGGGCGACCGTTTCCCGCCGCAGAAGAAACCCGCCGGCGAGCAGGAGGGCGAAGACACCGAACGCGCCGTAGAGACACGCCGCCTGCACCGCGTTGCACCGCACGGCGGGCCGTACGGCGTCGGCGTTTCGGAATACCACGCCGGTCAGCCCGCCGAGGATCCTCCGGCTGTGGGGCAGCCGTGCGAACACGAAGGAGAACAGAACGATCAGCGTCAGCCCGCCGGCGGCGCGGTACGACGCGAGTTCGCGAAGTTCGAAACCGAGCAGCGCGTAACCGGCCAGCGCGCCCGCCACCGTTCCGGCGATCCACTTCCAGTGGGCGTATCCGCTCCGCACGGCGAGCATGGCGCCGAGGATTGCCGCGAGCACGACGAGCATCATGAAGATCGAGAGCGATACCGTCGGAACGGGAAAGGGCATGGGTCCCATTTTCGCCGGCCAGAACCCGTTGCTCTGTATGCTCGTCCACGCCTCGTAGGCGCCACCGTAGCGGAAGAGGCCCGCGAACGCCGCAGCCGTCCAAAGTAGCAGACAGACCGCCAGGAGCCATGCGCGGCGAACGAACCGCATTAGAGGGAGCATTCCGCCGAGCACGAGGAACTGGACTCCCGCCGTCGGCAGGACGCTGACCAGGAAGTACTGTGCGTTCCGCCAAAGCGGGCGGCTCGCGCGGTACTCGAAGGCGCGGTCGTGGAATTCATGGTACGGGAGATTCCCGATGTCCGCCAGCGGCACGAGCAGAACGGGAACGAGCAGCAGGAGAAGCAGAATCGTTTCGAGCGCGTGCGCCATCAGGTGGCGATGGTGGGTGAAGAGGGCCGTGTCGGGATCGAAGTCGTCGGTGCCGAGCATCTGGCGAAACGACTCGCGCACGCCGGGGTGAAACGGCGACTTCGCGCGAGCGGGGGATGCGGCTCTCATGGGGGGAGAGTCGCCGGGAGCGGAAAACGCAGGCAACGGGGATTCGGGGGGCGTCACAGGGCGGGAGCGAAGAGGCGGGAGAAGTTCGCGAGGAGCCGCTGGGTCAGGGTGCGGCGGGCGAGCATCTCCGGCGTGACGACCCAGCTGTCGTCGAAGGCGTTTTCGAAGAGGCGTTCGACGGCGCGAATCTCCTTCGGCGATCCGAAGACACAGTTGAGTTCGAAGTTGAGGGAGAGGCTTCGCACGTCCACGTTGGCGGATCCGATGGAGGCGAGGCGGTCGTCCACCAGGAACATCTTGGCGTGCATCATCCCGGGTTCGTACTGGAAGACCTTCACGCCGGCCTCGATGAGGGGAATGGCGAAGTAGGCCGCCGCCCAGTAAGGCAGCATCTTGTCGGGGCGGTTGTTCTGGGTGAGAATGCGAACGTCGACGCCGGCGAGAACGGCGGTGGAGAGGGTGTCGAGAATGCTCTGGTCGGGAACGAAGTAGGGCGACGCGATCCAGAGGCGCTTTCGCGCGCGGGTGAAGGCCCAGAACATGAGGGTGCGAATGCGGTTGGTGTCCTGGTCGGGGCCGCCGCTGACGGTGAGGACGCATCCGCCGGGGGCGCGGGTGCGGGAGCGCTGTCCTGGTTCGTCGAGCCAGCGGGGTTCGGCTTCGAGTTCCTGGGTTTCGTTCTCGGCGGCGAAGGCCCAGTCGGCGCCGAATTCGCCGGCCAGGTGTTCGACAGCGGGACCTTCGATGCGGCAGTGGGCGTCGTACCAGTTGCGCGACCAGTATTCGGAGGAGAGACCGGCGTACTCGCGCCCGACGTTGAAACCGCCGGTGTAGGCGACGCGGCGGTCGACGATGACGAGCTTGCGGTGGTTGCGGAAGTTGATCTGGACGCGGCGGCGAAGGATGCTGACGGGAAGGAAGGGATGGACGAGAACGCCGGCGCGGCGCAGTTCGCGGAGAAAGGGGCGCTTGAGGCCGTGGGAACCCATCGCGTCGTAGAGGACGCGGACCTTGAGACCGGCGGCGGCCTTGCGCTTGAGAAGATCGACGAGGGGGCGGCCGACGGCGTCGTCCCGCAGGATGTAGTACTGGACGCAGATTTCATGGTGTGCGCGTTCGAGGTCGCGGGCCAGTGCGCGAAAGAGGCGCCGCCCGGACACATAGAACCGGACGCGGTTGCCGACGGTTTCGGTGGTTTCGCCGAGGCGCTCCATGAGGTTGTGCAGCTCGGGAAAGCGGGAGTCCTGGCTGCGGCCGCTGCGGGAGCGGAAGATGGCGGGTCCGCGAATGACGCGGCGCAGGGGCCTTCGCATTTCCGGATCGCCCATCGTCCAAAAGAGCACGGCACCGATGTAGGGCAGCAGCAGAACGCCGCATATCCAGGCGATGGCGGCGGTGGCGTCGCGCTTGATCTTGAGAATGCGCGGCAGGGTGAAGATCAGCACGAGAGCGTGGACGAGTACGCCGATGCTGATTTGGCCGATGGGCTGAAGGGTCATGGGTGAGTGATGAGTGGTGGGTGGTGGGTGGTGGGTGGTGAGGAGCGTTGGGAGTTGAGCGTTGTTCGTTGAAGGAAGAAGAAGAGAATCCGGGGGCGAGGGGTGGGAAGATAGAGAGTGGCATGTGTAGCGTCAAGGGCTGGAGTCGATCATGGGG
>JAJFLJ010000095.1 GCA_021772755.1 Candidatus Sumerlaeota bacterium | reverse complement strand
CGATGTGGACGCGCGCGCCGTGCAGCATGAGCAGGCGCGCGGTGTCCTCCAGCGACATGGCTTCGATGTGGCGCGATTCCTGGTCGAGGTAGAGCTTGATGAAGGCGCGGTCGTCGATCAGCGTCACGATGGGAAGAATGCGGCGGCGGCGCATCGCGTCGAGCAGGTGCCGCATGGCGTCGGGATCGATCGTCGTGGCGCCGACGACGATAACGGCCGTGCCGCCGACCGCGAGCAGCGGAACGCGCTGCGTCACCTTCGCCGCGAAGTCCGAGTCGCCCTCGGGCTTCACGAACGCGAGGCGGTCGAGAATCACGTGAAGCTGTCGCGTTCCGCGGCCCGGCGGAATGTGCTCGGTTTCGCTGCCGATGGCGAAGACCTGGACGATGTGGGACTTCTCGATGGCGCGGCGCGAGATGCTGGACGCGGCCTTGATGGCGTACTCGACGGAGGTCTGGTCGCCGAGTCCCGTCAGCCCCTGCCGGCCGAGATCGAGGAAGACCGTGACGACGGTCGTCATGTCCTCCTGGAACTCCTTGACCATGGGCTCGCCCAGGCGGGCGGTCGAGCGCCAGTGGATCGCGTTGGGGGCGTCGCCCTGGCGGTACTGGCGCAGACCGGTGAACTCGGTGCTCTTGCCGGCGCGCGGCGTGCTCTCCTGGCCGACATGCGCGAGCGTGCCGTCGCCCAGCACCTCGAACTCGTGCAGGTCCGGCGCCGAGGGATAGACCAGCATCGGCGTGAACTCGTCGACGAGGTGCTCGCGCCTCATCAGTCCCAGGTCGTCCCAGGCCTCGAAGCGAACGGGGCCGAGCGTGTAGAGCCCGCGCTTGTGGATGCACTCGCCCTCGAACGCGAGACGCACCTCCGCCTCCGGGTCGATGGAGCGTTCGATCAGGTGGCGCATCCTGTAGGGCGTTCCGGGAGGGAAGGTGTCCTCGACCAGGACGAGGGACTCGCGTTTGCCCGACCCCGGGCGAATGCGCAGCGAGACGGCGACGTGGCGGCCTTCGAACGTGCGCGCCGTGTGGGAACGGCGAACGTCGATTCCGCGAAGCGACCGCGACGCGCTCCAAAGGGCGAAGAGCAGCGCCGCCATGGCGGTCGTGCCGAGGGCGAGGACGGCGGGATTGCGCAGGACCGCTCCGTAGTACAGGCCGAACCCCGCCATCAGCGCCAGCAGGTTGCGCGGCGAGAGAAAGCGGAAGACGAGGGCCCGGTCGTTCATGGCGCTCCGTCGAAGAACCGGCTCCACTTCGTGCCGGCGAAGTGGTCCTTCAGTTCCCCGAAATTCTCGATCAGTTCCGACGGACGCTGCAGCGTCATCTTCTGCGTGCCGGCGGCGAGCGGCCGGACCGGCACGTCCAGGAACTCCTGGATGGAGTTCATCCCGCCTTCGAAGTCGTCGATCAGGTCCTCGTAGGCGATCTCGTGGACGGGATGGCCCGCCCACATCTCGCGCATGCGAAAATCCGCGTCCTCGAAACTCTGGAAACGCTCTTCGAGGAAGTCCGTCTCGAAACGAACGAGAGGCTGATCGCCGGTCCCGCGCACTTCCTTTCCCTCTTCCACGCGCCACTGGCGGCGGGATTTGGCGAGACGGACCGAGACGAGTTTTTCCAGAGAGTGGCGGCGCGAAAGAAGGATCACCTTCAGATTCCGGTCCGCACGAAGCAGCTCGAAGGAGGCGGCCCACCGCTTCCTGCGAAAGTGTCCGTGCAGCAGCTTGAAGCCGACCGCACGGATCCCGCCGGAAACCGGCGGAAAGACGAGCCGCCGGAAGAACTCCGCCGGCTCTTCGTCGCGAAGCCGGATGGTCTCCGGATCGCGAACGACCCGCGAACAACCCGGGCGGAGGAATTCCGCGATGCGCGGGTTGGCGTGATAGAGTTCGCCGTCGCAGAGAATCGCTGGATGCCGCCCCAGCGTGATGATCATCAGGTTGGTGCCGGACCTCGCCGGGCCGACCACGACGAACCGGGTGTAGTCGCGGTTGCCGGGAACGAGACCGGCGCTCCGAAGGCGGCGCGCGATCCGCGCGGGGACCTCGCGGCGATGGTGGAGGATTCTCTCGGTCAGCGTCGGGGGCACCTGCGATTTCCTTCCGGGAGGGTTTCCGTTGTGTCGCCGCCAATCGCGAGGGCAGTTTCATCGTCCCTGCCGGACACCGCCGTCAAGCCAACCGCCTTTTCACCATGACCCATTCCGCGAAGATTCTCGTTCTCACCACCGAACCCCTTCCCCTGCCGGGGCTGCCCACGACGGGTGCGGGGATGCGCGCATGGGGGCTCGGGTTCGGGCTTCGGGCCGCTGGATTCGAAAACGTGGAGATGGCCTTCGCCGCCGACTCGGTTCGGGGAAAGACGGTCGAGTCGGGCGTCGTGGCGGGCGTTTCGACGTTCGAGCGCACCGAACTTCGCGAATTCGTGGCGGAAAAGCGCCCCGACGCCGTCGTCCTCCAGCACTGGGGTCTGGCGCAGGACCTGCCGGAGCTGAAGTGCCCGCTCGCCATCGATCTGGCCGGCCCGCATCTGCTGGAGCGCCGCCTCTGGGGGTCGCGCGATCCGCAACGGGACCTGGCCGAGAAGCTCGGGACCCTGGCGAAAGCCGACTTCACGGTCTGTTCCGGCGTCTTCCAGCGTCACTATTTCCTTCCGTACCTGATGCAGGCGGGATTCGATTCCGTGCCCGGACTTTGCCCGGTGATTCCCTTCAGCGTCTCGCCGGACATTCCCGCCCCGATGCCGGACCGCGACACGTCCGCGTTTCTCTATTCGGGTTTCTTTCTGCCGTGGCAGGACCCCGAGCGCGCGCTGCGCTGGACGCTCGAAGTGCTCGACGAGCGCGAGAAGGGCAAGCTCGTGGTCGTCGGGGGCCCCCATCCGTCGAGCGACGTCAGCGGCGGAAAGTACGACGATCTCGTGCGTCTGCTCGACGAACACCCCCGCGCCGAGCGCCATGGGACGATGCCCTTCGAGAAGCTGCTGGCGACGATGCTCTCCTGCGGCGCGTCCATCGACCTGATGCCCCGCAACCTGGAGCGCGAACTCGCATTTCCCACGCGCACCATCGTGCAGATGTGGGCCGGAATGCCGGTCATCCACAACGACTACGACGAGCTGGCCGACCCCATCGCGCGGGCGAAGGCCGGCTGGACCACGGACCCCGAAGACAAGAAGTCGTTCCAGAAGATCGTTCGCCGTCTTTGCGGCCACGGCGAGGACGTCGCCAGCCGGGGCGCGAGGGCGCAGGACCTGGTCCGCGAGCGGTACACCTGGGACAGGACGACCGGACCGCTGGCGGCGTGGTGCGAAGATCCGCGCGTTCGGAAGGACAAGCGCCGGCCGATCGTCGCCGCCGCCGACCTTCGAACGAACTCCGCCCCAGGCAAACGCCGTGCGAACGCTCCCGAATCCGCGCCGCCCCCGCACGCCCCGCCCAACCGGTTCCAGCAGATTCTGGCACCGATCGCGTTCCTGGCAGCCATCCCGCTGGGCGCGGCGCTCTTCCTCGTCTTCGGGCTGGCGGAAATCGCGCGAGCGATCGTCGCCGGCCCCCGCAGGCGCTGACCCGCACTTGACCCCGCGCCGGGGGGCTTCGAGCCTCCCGCGCTCCGACTCCGAAGAACTGGAACAGCAGACATGACGCAGCCGAAGCGAGCCCTTATCACCGGCGTGACCGGCCAGGACGGCGCCTATCTGGCGGAATTCCTCCTCGCCCGGGGCTACGAGGTCCACGGCATGAAGCGCCGCGCCTCCATGTTCAACACCGAGCGCATCGACCACCTCTACCACGATCCACACGAGTCCGGCAGGCGCTTCACGCTCCATCACGGCGACATGACGGATTCCACGAACCTGATTCGCCTGGTGCAGCAGATCCGCCCCGACGAAATCTACAATCTCGCCGCGCAGAGCCACGTCAAGGTCTCCTTCGAGACGGCGGAATACACCGCCAACGCCGACGCGCTGGGCGCGCTCCGTCTTCTGGAGGCCATTCGCATCCTCGGGCTCGAGAAGAGCACGCGCTTCTATCAGGCGTCGACGTCGGAACTCTTCGGCGAAGTGCGCGAAACGCCCCAGCGCGAGACGACGCCGTTCCACCCGCGCTCGCCCTACGGCGTGGCGAAGCTGTACGCGTACTGGATCGCGGTGAACTACCGCGAGGCCTACGGCATCTACTCCTGCAACGGCATCCTCTTCAATCACGAGTCGCCGATCCGCGGCGAGACGTTCGTGACGCGCAAGATCACCCGCGCCGCCGCGCGCATCAGGCTCGGCGTCCAGGACATGCTCTATCTGGGCAACATGGACGCGCGGCGCGACTGGGGCCACGCGCGCGACTTCGTGGAGGCAATGTACCTCATCCTCCAGCAGGACGAGCCGGAGGACTTCGTCATCGCGACGGGCGAGCAGCACTCCGTGCGGGAATTCGTGGAGAAGTCCTTCGGGCACCTGGGCATCGGGATCGAGTGGCGCGGGAGCGGCGAGCAGGAGGTCGGCGTCGTGGCGTCGACGGACGGAGAGTCCGGGCCGGCCGTCGGCACGACGATCGTCGCCGTCGATCCAATGTATTTCCGCCCCACGGAAGTGGAAACGCTGCTGGGCGACGCGACGAAGGCGCGCGAGCAGCTCGGCTGGACCCCGAAGACATCCTTCGAGGAGCTGGTCCGCGAAATGGTGGAGGAGGACATGCGCATCGCGCGCCGCGAGGCGGATCAGGGCGGGGGCAGGACTTCCGCGCCGGCCCGCGGCTGAAGCCTGGCTTCGACGGAATCGACGCCCGTTCCCGGCGTCCGCCCGCCCGTTCGCAGGTAGTCCCCGTAGGCCAGGGCGATGCCCTCGCGCAGGGTCGTCGTGTGACGCCATCCCAGCGCGTGGAGCTTCGACAGGTCCAGGAGCTTGCGCGGCGTGCCGTCGGGCTTCGACGCGTCGAAGCGGATCCGCCCCTTGAACCCGACGACATCGCTCACCACGGCCGCGAGTTCCGCGATGGTCTGGTCCTCGCCCGTCCCCACGTTGACGATCCCGGGGCCGTCGTATTCGTTCATCAGAAAGAGACACGCGTCGGCGAGATCGTCGACGTAGAGGAATTCGCGCCTGGGCTCTCCCGTTCCCCAGACCGTCACCTCCGCGGCCTTCGCCTGGGCGGCTTCGTGGAACCGGCGAACGAGAGCCGGAAGAACGTGCCCGTTCATGGGGTCGTAGTTGTCGTTCGGTCCGTAGAGATTCGTGGGCATGGCGGAGACGAAGTTCGTGCCGAACTGGCGGTTGAAGGACTCGCAGAGCTTGATGCCGGCGATCTTGGCGACCGCATAGGGTTCGTTGGTGGGCTCCAGGGGGCCGGTCAGCAGGTACTCCTCGCGAATGGGCTGGGGCGCGTCGCGGGGATAGATGCAGGAACTTCCCAGAAAGAGCAGCTTCGTCGCGCCCGTCGCGAAGGCGGACTGGATCGTGTTCATCTGGATCTCGAGGTTGCTGGTGATGAAGTCCGCCGGATAGGTCGCGTTGGCGTGGATGCCGCCGACGACCGCTGCCGCGAGAAAGACGTACTCGGGGCGTTCGGCATGGAAGAAGCGCCGCACCGCCGACTGGTCCGTCAGGTCCAGCTCCGACGAGGAGGGCGCCAGCAGGTGCGTATGCCCGCCGGCCTGCAACCGGCGCAGAATGGCGCTGCCCACCATGCCGGAACCGCCGGCGACGAAAATACGGGAATCTGACTGCATGGACACGGGCGGTGTGTCTGCTCCGGTAGCGCTCGGACCATGGGAGACGCGGCGGGCAACCGGCTCAACGACAGTTTTCGGGGCGCCACGCCGCTTGCGGTCCCGCCTGGGGCCTGCCACACTCCGCCCCGTTGTGGAATGATCGAAGGACCGGGCCATGCGTCTCGTCAAACTGGGTGCCGCGACACTGAACCAAACCCCTCTCGACTGGGAGGGGAACGCCGGTCGCGCCCTGGCGGCCATCTCCGAAGCCCGCTCCGCCGGCGTACAGGTCCTCTGCCTGCCGGAACTGGCCGTGACGGGGTACGGATGCGAGGACGCCTTTCACGGCGTGGGGCACTCCGACCGCGCGATGCGCCATCTGGTGGAAATCGCCGGCGAGGTCGGCGACATGGTGGTGGTGATCGGCGTGCCCGTCCGGCTTCAAAGCGGGCTGTACAACTGCGCGGCGTATCTCCAGCGCGGCCGGGTGCAGGGATTCGTGGCGAAGCAGAATCTCGCCGGCGACGGCGTCCACTACGAGCCCCGCTGGTTCCGCCCCTGGCCCGCCGGGCAGGTGCGCGACATCCAGGCCGGCGGGTTCGACGTTCCCATCGGCGACGTTCTGTTCGAGTGCGGCGACGTTCGCATCGGCAGCGAAATCTGCGAAGACGCCTGGGTTCCGGAGCGGCCCGGCGCCAGGCTCGCGCGCGCGGGCTGCGACATCGTCGCCGGACCCAGCGCCAGCCATTTCAGCCTGCTGAAGGCGCCCGCCCGCGAACGCGTCGTCGTCGAGGGCTCCCGGGCGTTCGGCTGCGCGTACCTGTTCGCCAACGCGCTGGGCAACGAGTCGGGGCGAATGATCTTCGACGGGCAGCGCCTGATCGTGGCGGCCGGCGACGTCAAGGCGCGCGGCGACCTGTTCCCCTTCGCCGAATGGAGCCTCGAAACGGCGGTGGTCGATCTCGATCTTCTGCGCATGAAGCGCGACCGCACGATGAGTCTGCGCCCCGACGACAGCGACATGTGCATCGTGGAACTCGATTCGGAACTGGCGGAGTCCGATGAAACGCCTTCGCCGACGACGTCGGCGCTCCCGGCATGGGCGTCCGGCGTGCACGTCCGGGAAGAGGAATTCGCGCGCTCCGTTTCGCTCGGCCTTTTCGACTATCTGCGCAAGAGCCGCAACCGCGGGTTCGTCGTGTCGCTGAGCGGAGGCGCCGACTCGGCGGCGACCGCCGTGCTGGCGGCGCTCTCGTTCCGGTTCGCGGTGAGGGAGCTCGGCATCGAAGAGGTTCGCCGCCGCCTGCCGAACGCGGCGATCGACGAGGCGTCGTTCTGCGGAGGTCTTCTGGACACGGTGTACCAGGCGTCCGCCAACAGCGGCGACGTGACGCGCGACGCCGCGCGAACCGTCGGAGCGGGGCTCGGCGCACGGCATTCGGAGTGGGACATCGACGGGATGGTGCAGGGCTATCGCGCGCTGGTGGAGAAGACGCTGGACCGCGCGATGACGTGGGAGGACGACGACCTGGCGCTTCAGAACATCCAGGCGCGCGTGCGCTCGCCCGGGGCGTGGATGCTCGCCAACGTGCGCGGCGCGCTGCTGCTCTGCACCAGCAACCGCAGCGAGGCCGCCGTCGGCTATGCCACGATGGACGGCGACACGTCGGGCAGCATCGCCCCCATCGCCGGCATCGACAAGAACTACCTGCGCGCCTGGCTGCGGTGGGCGATGGAGACGGGACCGGAAGGCATCGGCCCGCTGCCGTTCCTGGCGCCGGTTTGCGAACAGGCGCCCACCGCCGAACTGCGTCCGCGCGACCGTCGTCAGACGGACGAGGACGATCTGATGCCCTACGATCTGCTGGACGCCATCGAACGTCTCGCGATTCGCGACCGCATGGAGCCGCCGGAAGTGATGCGCGCTCTTTCCCCACAGTGGGCGGAACGCGTCGGCGGCATGGAAACGCTGCGGACTTACGTGCGGCGTTTCTTCTCGCTCTGGAGCCGCAACCAGTGGAAGCGCGAACGCTACGCGCCCTCGTTCCATCTCGACGACGAGAACCTGGACCCGAAGACGTGGTGCCGCTTTCCGATTCTGAGCGGCGGATTCGCCGAAGAACTCGGGGAGATCGGGAAATAGCCGGAAAGCCCCACCGTCCATGAGCCTTCGTTCGTTTCTCGCCGTCGCGACTGCGGTCGCCATCGTCCAGCCCGCCACCGCCGCGCCGTTGCGCCTGCTCGGCGGCGACACCGATATTCCCGCCATCAAGCGAACCGGCGAACCGCCCCGTTCCGGCGTGCATGTGGTGCAGGCCGCCGGCCGCGCGTCCGAGTTGCGCATAGAACTGGACGACGCCGGCGTTCGCGTCCTCGGCTACGTTCCGGACGATGCATGGATCGTCCGCCTGGACGCGGAATCCGCGAAGTCCGTCACCGCCATGAAGAGCGCGGAAGCCCTCTCCCCCTGGCTGCCCGGATGGCGCATTCAGCCCTCCGTCGCAACGGACGATTCGGGCCGCAAGCGTCGGCTCGAAGTTCGCCTCTGGGAGGGCTCCGATTCCGATCGTGTGGTCGCGGAACTCGCGAAGCTCGGCGCGACCCGCATCGTGAGGCGCGAGTCCAGTAACGACGTCGCGCGCATTCTCTTCGATCTCTCCCCCGCCGGTGCCGCGTCGCTGGCGGAACTCGACGATGTCGCATGGATCGAACCGGCACCCGTCGTGTCGACGCGACTGAACACGGCGACGTGGATCGTCCAGTCCAACCAGGCCGATACATGGAGTCTCTGGGACCGCAGTCTGACCGGCGAGGGCCAGATACTCGGACATCTCGACGACCGGATCGACCCCGACGTCTGCTATCTCTTCGACTCGGCGGTTCCGAACAATTCGCCCGGGCCGAACCACCGCAAGGTGCTGAAGAACTACGATCCCGGCTTGATCGCCACCAACCACGGAACGCGCACGGCCGCAGCCGCAGTCGGGCTTCGCGAGGACCAGTCCACCGACAACGCCGGCGTGGCCCGCGGCGCGCGCATGGTGCACGGCTGGACGGGCAACGTCGGCGGACTGGGCGACATGCCGTCGGAACTGAAGACGGCTCTCGTACGCGCCCAGAACGACGGCGCCTACGTCCACACGAACTCCTGGGGGGACAACGACCCCAATCTGAGATCCTACACGTTCTGGAGCCGCGACATCGACGACTACTCGTGGGAGAACGAGGACGGTGTGGTGCTCTTCGCCATCGCGAACCAGGATTTCCAGACCCCTCTCGTTCTGACTCCGGAAAACGCCAAGAACTGCGTGGCCGTCAGCGCGAGTCTCGACACGAACCGCCAGCACCAGTGGGGCATCGGCACCAACGGACCGACGAGCGACGGACGGCTGAAGCCGGAGATCATGGCGCCGGGCGTGTCGATCGCGCTGCCCAACAACGGCACGCAGAACTGCTCGACGGGCCCCGGCACCGGCACCAGTTTCGCCACGCCGCTCGTCGCCGGCGTCGCGCTTCTGATCCGCCAGTACTTCATGGAGGGCTACCACCCCACGGGCGCCGCCGTTCCCGGCGACGCCTACACGCCGAGCGGCGCACTGATCCGCGCGATGCTGCTGAACGGCACGGCGGACATGACCGGCGTGGATGCGCAGGGCGGGGGGGGAGCCTACGACAACGACTTTCCGAACGTGCGCGAGGGATGGGGCCGGGCCCTGGCGGAGAACGCGCTCTTCTTCGCCGGCGAGCGGCG
>JAJFLJ010000094.1 GCA_021772755.1 Candidatus Sumerlaeota bacterium | reverse complement strand
GCGCGTTCCGATGAGGTTGCCGAAGAAGCCGGCGCGTGCCTCCATGTGGTGCCAGGCCAGATCGCTGGAGATATACGTCGCCGGGCCGGCGTAGTCCTTGTTGGCGAGCTGCGAGCGAAAGCACCGCAGCGGCGTCGGCGGCTTCCCGCGCGCGCTCCTCCACCGTGCCCCGCGTGCCCATTTCGCCGCGGGAGGCGTCGGCCACGACGACGGAATGGCCCAGGCGGACGAGACTGGCGATGGTTCCGCCGGCGAGAATCTCCGCGTCGTCGGGATGCGCCCCGATGAACAATGCGTCGGCCATGCGTTCCCTGCCTCCGTGGCAGCGCCCCCAGTCGTGCGACCCCCGCGCACCCGGGTCAAATCCAGTTCAGACGGGGCTGGGAGCCTTTGGCGCCAAAGAATCGGGTTTACCCGTCGGGCCGGGCGATGCGAGGTGTGCTGTCATGTTCCCGCCCTGTTGTCCAGGGAACCTATTTCCCGACTCGCACAGTCCCGGAGAGCTTCCGTGTCCCCCTCCCGTTCGCCTTTCGTTCTTCTCTCGAAATTCATCGCCGCCGCCGTACTTTCGTCTACGGGCGCCGGGTGCGCACAAGCGGTGGCGGAGACCGTTTTCGACGACACGCCCCCGCTTCGGGTCGAGAAGGCGGCGCCGGACCGGTTCCCGTCCGTGGAAGTCGTCAACGTGTTCGAACCGGAAGGGGAGTCGAACGTGCGCTCGTCCTTCAGGCTGGGGAACTCCGCGGCCCTGATCGGAACGGAGGAAACCGGCGATGTGTTCAAGTCGACGGACTCCGGATCGACGTGGCGCAAGACCACCGACGGCGGCGACGAATGGGGGATTCAGGACGTCCGCGAGTTCATTCGCGCACGGGACGGGCATCTCTATGCCACGACGTCGGAACCGGCGCTGATTCTGCGGTCGGTGGACGAAGGGGAATCGTGGTCGGTCCTGGCCAGGGCGCAGGCATCCCGCACCGTCGGCCTCGTCCAGTTGGAGGACGGAGCGATTCTCGCGGGACTCCGGCGTTCGGAGAACGACAGGACCAGCGTCATCCGGTCCGCGGACTATTTCGAAACGACCGAATGGATTCCCGTCTCGGAAGAGGAACCCCGGCAGAACGTGACCTGCTTTCAGTCGCTTGGCGGGTCCGGCGTTCTGGCCGGCGTCGGCTACGAGGGCTCGGGGAAGATCTACAAGTCCGACGACTCGGGCCGCACATGGAGAAAGACCGGCGAGTTCGAGGACGCGCGGGATGTGATGGCGTTCTACCGGGAGGGCGACAGGATCTACGTTCTGACGTCGGGCATCGCCACGCTGTTCGTCAGCGCCGACGAAGGCGAAACGTGGCAGCGGGCGCGCCAGTTCTGGCCCAGGGGATTCATCGGATCGACGACCGAGTTTCGGTGGAAGGGAAAGTCTCTCCGCGCGATCCCCGGAACGGACCAGTCGGGCGAGACTCCGCGCCATGTCGTTCTGATTTCCGACGACCGCGGCGGAACATGGTTCGAGTGGATCGAACTGAAGGTGGATGCCGACCAGGTGCAGGGCGGAGGAGCCAGCAACGCGACGGCGATCGACGACGAAACGATCGTCGTCGGAGTCGGAAATCATGCGGTCCAGGGGCGTTGCTACACGCTCCGGTTCAAATAGTTTCACAAACGGCGCAGCCGCCCCGATCGCGCGCGACACGGCGTTTTTTCGCTTGCTTCACACGCGGCGGCCCGGCTCAGGGTTCCGCCATCGCGGTGAGTTCGACCGGCTGGTCGCCCGCCCGAAGCGCTTCAGACAGGCCGATGCCTTCCATGTTCGGATCCAGGATCGCCAAACGTTTCCTCCCCGGGTCTTCCGCGCGAAAGCGCGGGCAGGGTTAATAGCGTCTTTATTCTATTAGCTCTGCCGAACATCCCTATCCACCCCCCCCTCCAGTTTCAGTACCGGTTTCCGTCTCCGTTTCGCATGTCCCCATGCGTGCGGCGACGGGATCGACCCCTGGCCTCTTCCACGAAGGAGTGAACGATGATTTCCCACGATGAACTGCGCGGCTGCCATGTCGCCCTGATCACCCCCATGCGATGCGACGGAGCGCTCCGCCCGATCGACTACGACCGGTTGTTCGAACTGATCGACGACTGTATCGAGGCCGAAGTGGCCGGGCTCCTCTTCGCCGGCACGACCGGCCAGTCGGCGACGCTGACCCACATAGAGCAAATCGTGCTCTGCACGCGCGGAATCGCCCACGCGCGCCAGCGCGCCCGCGAAGCGGGCCGCAGGATCGTCTGCATCGCGAGCGCGGGCTCGAACTCGACGGCCGAGGCGCTGAGCCTCTCCCGCAACATCGTCGATTCAGCCGGCCCGGATGCCCTGCTGCACGTCACCGGCTACTACAACAACCCGCCGCAGGACGGTTTGCTGGCGCACTACCGGGCGATCGCGGACGATATGCTCCCGAAGGATACGGGAGTGATCATGTACAACATCCCCGGCCGCACCGGGAGCCGAATCGAGACCGACACCGTGCTTCGCCTTTCCGAACACCCCGCCATCGTCGGCGTGAAGGACGCCACCGGCGACCTGGAGTCCGTCCAGGCGATCATCGACGGAACCGACCCGAAAGACTTCACGGTTCTCTCGGGAGAGGATCACCTCGTCCACGAAATCGTCTCGATGGGTGGAGGAGGCGTGATCTCGGCCTCGGCGAATCTCTGGCCTGCGGAGTTCCAGCGGCTTGCGGAGCTGGCACTCTCCGGCGAACGCGATCTTTCCCGCCGGCTTCAGCAGGCGCTCCAGCCATGTATCGACGCCGTCTTCTCGGTCAAGAACCCCATCCCGCTCCACCACATGCTTCGAACCGACCTGCGACTTCCACTGATCGGCGTTTCCGAACTGAACGATGCGGACAGGCAACGCGTGCTGGGGGCGATCGAAAGAGCCAGGGCGATCGGATCGTTTCCGGGAGTGCGCGAAACGGCGGCAACCACCGGACGTTCGACCCGGAGGACGAACCATGACTGACATCGCCACTCTCGAACAGGACATCCTGACCGCGTGGAAAGAGGGCGACGACTCCCCCGCCGCCAGGGACGCCGTCGCAAGGGCGCTGGAACTGCTCGACCAGGGCAGTATTCGCGTCGCGCAGAAACAGGGCGCGGAGTGGACCGTGAACGAGTGGGTCAAGATGGCCGTGCTGCTGTACTTCCGCTTCAACGACAATGGAACGATCGCCGCCGGAGACCTTTCGTGGTACGACAAGGTGCCCGTGAAGGGGAACTGGCGAACGGCGGGAGTGCGCGCCGTTCCGCCGGCGGTCGCGCGCTTCGGGTCGTTCGTCGAGCAGGGCGCGGTGCTGATGCCCTGCTACGTCAATATCGGCGCCAGGGTGGGCTCGGGCACGATGATCGACACCTGGGCGACGGTGGGGTCCTGCGCGCAGATCGGCAGGAACTGCCACATCTCGGGCGGCGTGGGGATCGGCGGGGTTCTGGAACCCGTTCAGGCGAGTCCGGTCATCGTCGAGGACAACGTCTTCGTCGGCGCCCGTTCGGAGATCGCGGAAGGGGTCGTCGTCGAGGAAGGCGCCGTGCTTGCGATGGGGTGTTTCGTCGGCGCCTCCACGAGGATATTCGACTGCCGGACGGGATCGCAGCGCGACCCCGGGAGAATCCCGCCGCGAGCCGTCTGCGTTCCGGGGGCGCTGCCCTCGCCGGACGGAACGCATTCGACCTATGCCATCGTCATCAAGAAGTACCGGGACGAAAAGACGGATGCCCGCACGGCGCTGAATTCCATTCTCCGGGACGGGGGCGCACCGTGAGCGCCCCGCTCCTCGTTTCGGGACTGCCGGGCAGGATGGTGGAGGAAGTCGCCGTTGTTGCGGCGTCCTCGCCGGACTTCCGCGTTCTTCCGCATGCGCTCTCCAGCGACCGGCTGGACGGACGGGTCCACGCGGTCGGCGGCATGGAATTGCTGTGCAGTGGTCCGCGCAGCAGAGACGAGATTCCGAACGGCGCCGACTGGATGGCCGTCGATTTCTCGACGCCCGACTCCGGCCTCGACAACATCCGCTGGCTCTCGGCCCGGGGCATTCCGTTCGTCAGCGGCACAACGGGATTCGATCGGAACGAAGCGGCGAAGATCGTCGCCGATTCTTCCGTCTCCGCCGTGATCGCTCCGAACATGGCGTTTCCCATCGTCATGATCCAGAGCGCGCTGAACTGGCTTGGGAAGGAGTACCCCGGCGCTCTCGAAGGATGGCGGCTCGCCGTGACCGAAAGCCACCAGGCCGGAAAACGCGATACCAGCGGCACGGCGAAAGCCATGGCCGGTCACTTCCAGGAGCTGGGGATCGGGTTCTCCGAAGCGGACATCCGAAAGATTCGCGATCCCGATGTCCAGCGCAACGATCCGGGCATTCCGGAGGAACATCTCGGCGGACACGCGTGGCACGGCTACGAGCTGTCGGAACCGGGCGGAACCGTCGATATCGGACTTCGCCACGCCGTTCTTGGCCGGAAAATCTACGCCGAAGGAACGCTGCGCGCGCTGCGTTTCCTGAAACGCCGAATCGACCAGGGGGAGCGGGGCGCCGTGTACAGCCTGGAGGACGTCCTCAGGGAGCGCGCATGAGTTCCGGGGCGGACCCGGGTTCGCCTCCGGAATTCGCGCATGTCCGCTACCCCCCGCACCTCTCGCCTTCCATCGCCTTCAGCTCTCTGATCGTCGGCTTGTCGCCGTTCAGGGCGCACTCAGGGTCGCGTTTCAGTTTCACTTCGCGAAACGTCATGCGCAGCGCATCGAAGAGGAGCAGCCGTCCGGCGAGGGAATCGCCGATGCCGAGCAGCAGCTTCAGCACTTCGTTCGCCTGGATGCCGCCGATGACTCCCGGAACGCAGCCGAGAATGCCGGCCTCCTGGCAGGTGGGCACCGCGTCCGGCGGCGGCGGTTCGGGAAACAGGCAGCGGTAGCAGGGCGAGTCCGCGCCGGCGTCGTTCGGAAAGACCGTCACCTGGCCCTCGAAGCGGAACATCGCGCCGCTGACGAGCGGTTTGCGCGCCATGTACGCCGCGTCGTTCACGAGATAGCGCGTCGGGAAGTTGTCGCTTCCCTCGACGATGACGTCGGCCTGCGCGAAGAGACCAGGCGCGTTCTCCGCAGTCAGCCACTCGCGGTGGGTGACGACGTTCACGCCGGGGTTGATGGCGCGGATGGTGTCCGCCGCGGATTCGACCTTCGACCTTCCGATGGCGCCGGTCGTGTGGACGATCTGGCGCTGAAGGTTGCTGAGGTCCACGACGTCCGCGTCGACGACGTGGATCGTGCCGACGCCCGCCGCCGCCAGATAGAGCAGCACCGGACTGCCCAGTCCCCCGGCGCCCACGACCAGCACGCTGGAGTCCAGCAGCCGACGCTGGCCCTTGCCGCCCACCTGGGGCAGAATGATGTGGCGGGCGTAGCGGTGGAGCTGCTCGTCGGTGAACTTCGGGGTCATGCGCCTTCTCCGCAGCGAATCACCAGGCGCCAGATTTCCCCATCGTGGCGCTCGCGGCCGATCACCGCGTGACCCTCCTCCTCGCAGGAACGCGTCACGTTGGCCAGCGGCTCGCCCTCCCGCAGAAAGACCTCCAGCAGGTCGCCCGGCGCCAGGTCCTCCAGCCGCAGCTTCGTCTTCACGAAGGTCATCGGGCAGATGTCCAGCGTGATGTCGAGCGTGGCGGCGGGGGCGGGGGGCTTCTTGGTCATGGGCGGCGGCGCGGCGAGGGAGTTCCGCAGGGCCGGAACCGGCTAGCACGTCCGCCCCGCCGGTGTAAAAGCAAGAATGGCGGCGAGGGGGGCCCGGAGAGAGTTTTCGGATGACGCAACGGGCGGGGTTCGGGTAGCGTTAACGGGTCAGGGAGAGACCGGCCATGATGATTCGGCGACGCCGCAGCGGATTCACCCTCATCGAGATTCTCGTGGTGCTCGCCATCCTGGGAACGCTGACCGGCATGTACGCCACCGGCGGCCCGGGCAAGAACGGCAAGCCGCAGCCGCACCACGTCGAGATGACCAACCGCGCGCGCACGGCGGTGTGCGCCGCCAACCGCCGAACGGCCCTCTCCACCATCGTGATGGACCAGCTGGCCACCGGCAGCGGAGGCGGCATCGAGCGCCCCGAAGAGATGATCAAGACCGCCGAAAAGCTCCGCAACCACTGCCCGGGGGAGGGCAGCTTCTACATCGAGCAGCACGAGGCGTACTGCACGCAGCACATCGAGACGCCGAAGTTCCGCGAGGAACTCGGCATCTGACGCGATCCGCACAGCCAGCCCGAAAAAGGAAACGGCCCGGAGAGTTCCGGGCCGTTTCGCGTTGGGTCACATGTTTTCCATGCGGCGGCGCATTTTCAGCATGCGGCGGCGCATCTTGCGAATGGCTGCCTCGCGCTTGCGCTTGCGCTTGACAGAGGGCTTTTCGTGGTACTCCCGGCGGCGGACTTCTGCGGGGATGCCGGCCTTCTGGCACTCCTTCTTGAAGCGCTTGAGGGCTCTGTCGATGGGTTCGCCTTCTTCGACGATGATCCGAGACATTTGGACGTCACCTCGCTTCCCTGCCGGTGTGGCCTGGCGCGATTCGCGTGGAATCGCGGGGCGCGAAAAGAGGCGCCGGGCCGGGCGGAAGTCAAGGCGGAACAGTCACCGCCGCGCCGCAGCAGCCCGCCCGCCAAGCAATTCCGCCAGCATGACCTCCACCTGTTCGACGGCGTTGTGAACGACGAGTTCCCTGCCCGTGGGGAAAAAGGAGCGCTGGGCGTCGTTCAGGCCCTGAAGCGCGCGGCGGATTCGCTCGAGTGAAACGCTTGAAGACAGAGCCCTTACGCGCTTTGCCTTGAAGTCCGGTACCGATTCCAGCCCTGGCCGCACGGGACCGCCGAAGAGCCCCTTGCTGGGTATGCCGTCGCGACGGGCTTCCAGTTCCAGCCGCGCCTGAAGCAGAAGCTGGAGAAAGGTGTTCAGGGTCGTCACCAACCGAAAGGGGGCGTTGCCGCCCCGGTCGGTCCATTCGCGGATCAGGCGGACCGCCTCGTCGAGGTTGCCGTTCAGCAGCGCGTCGTCGAGCTGCCAGTCGATCCGCTTCTCGCTGAATTCCTGGATGGCGCCGTGCTTGCGGACCATCTGGTAGATGGCGCTGGTCTTCGAAACGCGTCGGCCCTTCTCGTCGTCCTCGTCGAAGACGAATATCAGGGAGTGCTCCGAGTTCAGGAGCGACCGCACGACGTAGCTCTCCAGCTCGGCCGTCATGTCGCTCTTGGCGGTCTTCTTCGCCTTCTTCGCCGCGCGGGCGCTCCCCCGCCGGTCGTCGCGAAAGTCGTGCAGCTGCCACACGACGACGACGCGTTTGGCGTCGGGAATCAGCGACACCGTGCTGAGCTCGCCGACGATCAGGCTGAAGGCCTTCTCCAGCTTCAGCGGCTGGTTGCCCGGGGGCCGGATGTCGGTGATTTCGCCGTCCGCCTCGCCGCCCGGCAGCAAACGCGTCTGCAATTCGTAACGGGCGTTGGCGACCGCCTCCGCGTCGTTGCCGTGGATCAGGTGGAGATTCGGTTCACGGCGGGCCACTCGGTCAGTCCGTGACTTCCTGGACGGCCTTGGCCGCCGGAACCTGGACATCCTCCGCCGCCGCATCGACCTCGTTCATGTTTTCCTCGGTAAGTTCCTTGTCGCCAACGATATTGCGATGGTCTTCGGAGGCGGGTTCCGGCAGGGCTTCCGTCTCGCGGGTCAGCTCTTCCATTTCGGTGGCTTCGCCCGCCTGGCGCTCGCGGTCGTTTTCGAGCTGCCCGGCCCGTTCCATCGCCGCGCGGTCGATACGAGCCTGAATGGCGTCGAGCTCCGCCTGCTTGCGCGAAGCGGCATAGCCCGGGTCCGCGTCGGTGACGGGGATCGTGCGCTCGGGCGGAGCGTCGCGGAGCTTGCGAATCGCGAGGTCGTCCTGGAAGGGGTCGATCAGGAACCA
>JAJFLJ010000093.1 GCA_021772755.1 Candidatus Sumerlaeota bacterium | reverse complement strand
AGCTGGAGATCTACGCCGACGACGTGAAGTGCACCCACGGCGCGACCGTCGGGCAGCTCGACCAGACGGCGCTGTTCTACCTGATGTCGCGCGCGATCGACCGGGAAACGGCGCGCAACGTGCTGATCCACGCGTTCGCGTCGGACATCACCGAGCGCATCCGCATCGACGCCGTGCGGGAGAGCATCGAGCGGACGCTGCGGGACCGACTGCTGGGCTGAGAGAGGACCGACCGATGCCGATCGCGCACGACCCCCGGATTGACGGGAAGCCGGCGACCGAACCGGCCAGGGGCCCCTTCGATGTCGAACGGGTCCGCGCGGACTTTCCCACGCTGCGCGAGACGGTGCACGGCGACAAGCCGCTCGCGTATCTCGACAACGCGGCGACGTCGCTGAAGCCGCAGTGCGTGATCGACACACTGAACGACTTCTACACGCACGACAACTCGAACGTCCATCGCGGGGTCCACACGCTGAGCCAGCGGGCGACGTTCGCCTTCGAGCGGGCCCGCGGCAAGGTCAAGAACCTGCTGAACGCGGAGAGCGAGAAGGAGATCGTCTTCACGCGCGGCGCGACGGAGGCGCTGAACCTGGTCGCGCAAAGCTATGGCGGGACGTTCCTGAAGCCCGGCGACGAGATTCTCGTTTCCGAAATGGAGCACCACGCCAACATCGTTTCCTGGCAGCTGATCCAGGAGCGGACGGGCGCCGTCCTGCGGGTGGTCCCGATGGACGACACAGGGGAACTGCGGATGGACGAGTTCCACCGGCTGCTCGGCGAGCGGACGAAGATCGTCAGCATCGTCCACATCTCCAACGCGCTCGGCACGGTCAACCCCATCGGCGAGATCGTCGCGGCAGCCCATGCCGCCGGTGCCATCGCGGTCGTGGACGGTGCGCAGTCCGTCCCGCACGCGCGGATCGACGTGCGGGCGATGGACGCGGATTTCTTCGTCTTTTCCGGGCACAAGGTTCTCGGCCCCACGGGGATCGGCGTTCTCTACGGAAAGCGCGAGCTTCTGGAGAGCATGCCGCCCTGGCAGGGCGGCGGGGACATGATCGACCGCGTCGCCTTCGACGGAACGACGTTCAACGTGATCCCTCACAAGTTCGAGGCGGGAACGCCCCACATCGCGGGGGCCATCGGGCTTGGCGCGGCCATCGACTATCTGACCCGAACGGGCTTCGACGGGATCGAGGAGCACGAGGCGAAGTTGCTGGCGTATGCGACGGAGCGGCTGCTCGAAGTGGAAGGCGCGCGGATCTTCGGAACGGCCGGGAAGAAGGCCGGCGTGCTTTCCTTCAACGTCGGCGACCTGCACCCCCACGACCTCGGGTCGATCATGGACATGGAGGGCGTGGCCACCCGCGTCGGCCATCATTGTGCGCAGCCGGCGATGCGGCACTTCGGGATTTCCGCGACATGCCGCGCCTCGCTGGCGTTCTACAACGACGAAGGCGACATCGACCGCTTCATCGCGGCGCTGAACAAGGCCGTCCGAATGCTGAAGTGACGGCTTGCGCGGCGCGGCCAGAACAGGCATAAGCACCCCAGCCCCGCTCCGGACCCGACCATGACCCAGACGATCGCAGAAGCCCAGAAGGAAATCGTCGAGGAGTTCGCCTTCTTCGACGACTGGGAGCAGCGCTTCGAGCACCTCATCGACCTCGGAAAGTCCCACCTGGACATTCCCGACGAGTACAAGACCGAGGCGTACCGCGTGCGCGGATGCCAGTCCACGGTGTGGCTGCATCCGGAGCTGAAGGACGGCAGGGTCGTCTTCCAGGCGACGAGCGACGCGATGATCGTCCGCGGGCTGATCGCGCTGCTGCTGAAGGTGTACTCGGGCCGAACGCCGGAGGAGATCGCCTCCACCCCGCCGAAGTTCGTCGACGAGCTCGGCCTCAACGAGCACCTGACGCAGGGCCGCGCCAACGGCCTCGCGTCGATGATCGAGCAGATCAAGCTCTACGCTGTCGCGTTCGGACAGCTCGAGAAATCCCATTTCGGCAACGGCAAGGAGCAGGGAACATGAGTGCGCAGGAACCATCCGAGAAAGTGCGGACGATCCGCGAAGCCGTGATGACGACACTGCGGTCGATCTACGACCCGGAAATCCCCGTCAACATCTACGATATCGGCCTGATCTACGACATCGACATCACCGAGGCCGGCGAGGTCGAGATCAAGATGACGCTGACCTCGCCGCAGTGTCCGGTCGCGGAGTCACTCCCCCCCGACGTCGAGAAGCAGGTGTCGGAGACCGAAGGCGTCACGGCCGCCACAGTCCACGTCGTCTGGGAACCCACCTGGAACCCCGACATGATGTCGGAAGACGCGAAGCTGGAACTGAACATGTTCTGACGCCGTCGCCTCTTGACGGCGGGCGGCGGCCGGGCCATCTTCCACCGCGATGCGAGTCGACCGAACCGTAACCGGCAAGTACCCTCTCGACCGCTCCGACAACCGGGAGTGGGAGGATATTCCGTATTGGCGTTCGCGATTGGCCGAGGAGCGTCTGCTGGCCGTCGAACGCCTCCGGCAGGCTTTTCATGGCGAAGACTATGCGACTACCGACCGACTTTGCCGATCCGAGCTCGCGCTTGAGCGCCGAAAGCGTTGAGCGCCACACCATGACAACGCCGCAAATGCTCCTTGCCGAAGGGGAAGTCCGGTGAGCGGTTCCGTCGCGGCATCCGGCCTCGCGATGCCGGCGATTCTCGAAGCCGCCGAACGGCTGCGGGGAGTGGCGCGGCGGACACCCGTCCAGACCTCGGCGCAGCTCGACGAGATGACCGGCGCGCGCGTCTTTCTCAAGTGCGAGAATTTCCAGCGCACCGGTTCCTTCAAGTTCCGCGGCGGGTACAACGCGATGTCTCTTCTTTCCGAAGAGGAGCGCCGCCGGGGCGTGATCACGTATTCCTCCGGGAACCATGCCCAGGCGCTGTCGCTGGCCGGGCGGCTTCTGGGCGCGCCGGTGACGATCGTGATGCCCAACGACGCCGACCCGTCGAAGATGGCGGCCACGCGCGCGTACGGCGGGACGCTGGTTCTCTACGATCCCGCGACGGAGGACCGCGAGGAGATCGGAAGCCGTCTCGCCGCGGAGCGCGGGCTCTCGATGATTCCGCCCTACAACCACACCGGAGTGATGGCCGGGCAGGGAACCGCGACGGTCGAGTTGTTCGAGGAGGTTCCCGACCTCGACCTGCTGCTCATCGCCTGCGGCGGCGGGGGGCTGATTTCCGGTTCTTCGGTGGCGGCGAAGGCGCTGAAGCCGGGCTGTCGGGTGATCGGCGTGGAACCGGCGGAGGCCGACGACGCGACGCGGAGCTTCCGCGCCGGCGCCATCCAGCGCGTGCACAACCCGCGCACGGTCGCGGACGGGGTTCGCACCCCGGCCCTGGGCGAGCTGACGTTTCCGGTCATCCTGAAGAACGTGGACGACATGGCGACCGTTTCGGAGGCGGGTATCGTGCGCGCCATGCACTTCCTCTGGGAGCGCATGAAGCTGGTGGTGGAACCGACGGGCGCGGTGCCTCTCGCCGCTTTGATGGAGGAACGTGTCAACGCGCGGGGCCTGCGCATCGGTCTCGTACTGTGCGGCGGCAACGTCGATTTCCAGAGGGCGGCGGGACTGTTCCGAGAGTTCGGCCTGGCGGACTGATCCGATGTTCTTCTATCTCTTTCCCCTCGGCCTCACGCTGGAGAACCGCAGCCGGGGCATTCTGGCGTGGGTGGTCGCCGGTGTCATCCTCTACCGGTTCGTCCTCGGGTTCTTCTTCCAGGACATGAGAATCCAGCTCCTTTCCGGCGTTCCGTCCAGCGCGATCGGCCTCGATACCGCGTCGCTCGTTCTCCAGTCGATGTTCAGCCCCGTACTGCTGCCGGGCATCAATCCGCCGGAGCATATCTTCTTCCTCGGCATCGGGGTCGGAAGCATCCTGCTGTTCTGGGCGGGCTTCGGAGCGGCTCTCGAAACGACGCTGGGCCGAGTGGGATTCGCGGCGCTCTACCTGGCGGGCGCCGCCATCGGACTGGCGTTCGCGTGGTTCGACCACAACTTCGCCATGACGGGCGTGTTCTGGCTGGGGCACGCGGCGACCGTCGCGGCGGCGGGCGCGTGCTACGTGCTCTTCTATACCCACGACGTGCGGGTACTCTGCTTCGCCTGGTTCGTCTGGGGAGGCGGCGGCGGCGGGGTCTGGCTGATGCCATCGATGTTCCTGCTGGTGCCCGTGCATCTTCTGATGATGGTGCCGCAGTCGATGATCTGGTACACGTCGGAGCACAGCCTGGGCCTGGCGGTTCACTCCGACGGGCTGACTCCGCTGGCGTGGAATCTTCTGCTGACGGTCGCGGGAGCCGGGATGGCGCTGTTATGGGTCGAGGCGCGCAAGGCGTTCGGCGGTTCCGCCCGCGAGAGTCAGACCGGGTCCGCGATGGAAACCACGGGGTGACGTTCGACCGGAGGAGCCGCAGCCGCCGGGTCGCGGAGCAAATCGGCGAAGAGCGCTTCCATTTCGTTGCGGAACCGGCCCAACTGAAAGCCTTCGGTCAGTTCGGGATACTCCGCAAGGTACTCCATCCCGTCGCGGTACAGTCGCAGCGCCCCCGGTGCGTTGCCCCTCTGCCAGTGCAGCAGCGCGACGGCGACCATGATGAGGCCCTTGTAGTAGTTCCGCAGTCCGCCGACCTGCATGATCCAGAGGTCTTCCAGGGTCTCGTGCGCCTCGAAGTACTCGCGCTCGTTGAAGAGTCGGAAGAACTCCCGGTACTGGTCCGGGTAGTCGATGGGGCCGTCTGGATCGTTCACGGGCGGATCGGGCTCCGGAAAAAATACGACCGGCCCCCTGGGAGAGCCGGTCGGAATCTCGCGGGGTGAGGTGCGATCTCAGTCCGAACGCTTGCTGATCTCGCGAAGAACGGCGACGACTTCCTTCTCCAGCTTCTCGGTCTCCGTCAGTTCGTCGGAATCCTGCAGGTACTGGAGCCGGTCGGCGAGGTTCTGGAGGGCCATGCCGTAGGTTTCGAGTTCGACGCGAAGTTCCTGGTGGTCGAAGGGCTGGCTGAGAAGCGTGTAGAGAATCTCCTCGATCTCCTCCATCGTCTCGGCGTCGCTGAGCTGCTTCACGTAGGGGCGGACCTGCTCGCCGTTGTTCGCGTAGGCGAAGTCGAGGAACTCCGTCAGGGTCTGGTCCGCGAGTCGGAGCTGCGTTTCGACCTCGGCGACGGCGACGCGCTCGATCTCGCCGCGCAGCCTGGGAATCTGCTCGATGCCCGTGTCGATGAATTCGTTCATGTATTCGTCGGCGTTTTCGGTGATCGTGCCCGCCAGCTCCTTGCGGGCCTCGGGAATCATGGTGATGGCGTTCCCGACGACGACGTCCGTGATTCCTTCGGGAGTGGTGAACTCCTTCACGCTGCCGATCAGCCAGGAGAAGTATCCGATAACCACCACGAGCAGCACGACATAAACGCCGATGGTGGTCTTCTTGGCGCTCTCGGAGCGCTCGATCTGCCCGTTGATCTTCGATTCGATCCGTTGTACGATCGCTTTTGCGTCAGCCATGCCAGTCGGCTCCTGTCAGGTGTCAGGTCGAAGGTTGCGACTTACAGTTCGTCGAGCGTGCCGTCGTCGAGCGCCTTGTCCAGGCGCGCCGCGAAGTACTCGACGGCGAGACGGGAGGCGTAGTCCTGAAGTTCGGCGTCGGACATGACCTCGACTTCGGCGGGGACCTCGAAGCGGTTGAACTCGATTTCGAGGCGGGCGAGGCCCTCGAAATGGGACTCGAAGAATTCCGCCGCGAGCCGGTGCGAAACGGGTTCCAGGCTGCCGATGATCAATTCCGACTTCTTCGTGTCGGGGCGGGAAGGGTCGGTGAACTTGTCGAGTTCCTCGATCTCCGGGAACGCGGCCACCAGACGGTCATACTGCTCCTGGGCCATTTCCTCGCTGTATTCGACGACCATGGTGGAAATGCGGTCCTGCAGGTTGGTGAAGAGAAGCATGTACTCGGTTTCGATGGTCGCCAGAATTTCCGCCCGGCGGCTGTCGGCGACCGCTGCGGCCTTCGTCTGAAGATCGGGAAGCACTTCCCTGGCGAACAGCTTTGCTTCGTCCGCGACCTGTGGGGCGATGCGGGTTTCGAGCGCCTTGGCAAGCTCGGCCTGGAGCGGCTCGGGATCCCGGAAGAGGCCGACCATCGGGCTGAGCAGAAGCCAGACAAGCCCCAGAATGACGATCACCAGCACGATCGTCATGCCTCTGGAGACCGATTTGACGCCCGCCGCCGCCCGTTCGGCCTCGGCCAGTTTGGTCTCGAGGCGTTCCAACTCGTGTGCGATATCCGTATTGCCGGCACCGGATGCGGCCATGGCAACACCTCCGTGAAGAAGTCTTCTTCCCTGTCCCTCTTTAAGCGTTTGTACGGACTTAGGGTCGCCGGATGCCCGCCCGGCCACAACCCCTTTTTGTAGGCGCTCCTAGTCCGAGAAGGCGCCCTGGATGGCCTGGCGCAGGCGCTGCCCCCCGGATTCGGCCGGAAAAAAAGTCCGCCAAATGGCGTAGGGGGATTCGGTGAAGGCCTTGATGGTGGGCGACGCGTCCTTCACGTCCATGAGAACCGAGGAGTCCCCTTCGCTTTCGATCCAGATCGTTCCCCCCGCGCGGTCCGACCGGGGATTGTAGGGGCGGTAGGGTGTGTCGGCGCTCTTGCTGTAGAGCAGGTAGTATCTCGGGTCCAGGCCGGCATCGGATACGATCTTCTCGGCGGACTCGATCCGGAGGCGAATCTCCAAGTCCTGTTCCTCGAAATTGGCGACCTCCCAGCTCTTGAAGAGGCGCCGGTTCAGCAGGCGCAGCGAGAGGTCCCTGAGGACGCCGTCGCCGCTGCGCGTCCATGCGTTGAGCGCTCCGAGGACGACGGAGTCGTCGAGCTGGAGATAGTCGGAAACCGAGAGGTCCTGGCGTCCGGCGAGGATTCGCCCGAAAGGCGACGCGCTTTCGACGCACGGCACCTCTCCGCTCTCCCCCGCCAGGTCGGCGGCGCGCTGAAGCAGCGCCATCAGCATGGCTTCCGCCGAAGTGACGGTCTTGTGGAAGTAGACCTGGCGGTACATCTGGTAGCGCGACTGGAGATACTTCTCGACGGGGAGAAGACCCTTTCGGGCGACGACGATGCGGTCGTCGGCCTCGCTGACGCGCAGCAGCATGATCAGGCGTTCGAGATCGAAGACGCCGTACTTCACGCCCGTCATGCGGCTGTCGCGAAGAAGGTAGTCGAAGCGGTCGGCGTCGAGCTGGCTGCTGACCAGAAGCGAGGGCCAGGCGGGCTTCGCCTCGCCGGCGATGACGTCGGAAACCAGCTGCGGAAGGCGCGGATCGAAGTCGGCGAGGACGGCGTGAATCTCCGTGGTGTCCGTCAGGACGATGTGCCCGGTCCAGACCTCGTGGTGGTCCTGAAAGAACTTCTCGATGACGTGACTGAAGGGGCCGTGGCCGACGTCGTGCAGGAGCGCGGCGCACTGGACGGCGACTCGCAGGAGGGGATCGAGGCGGCGGTCGCGGTCGAGCCGGTCGAGCAGGCGACGCGCGATGTGCATCACCCCCATGCTGTGGGAGAAGCGGCTGTGCTCGCCCCCGTGGAACGCCATGTAGGCCATGCCGATCTGGCGGATGCGGCGGAGCCGCTGGAACTCGGGCGTGTCGATCAGACGGAAGAGCAGCGCGTCGGCGGGTTCGTCCAGATCGAGAACGATCAGGTCGTGTACGGGATCGCGGAAGAGTTTCTCGCGCATGGGAACGCCTTGGTCCGGGTCTGACGCTACGGTGGCGGCCCCACGCCGAAGGGCAAGCCGACTTGCGCGCCACCCCGGGGCCGCTCTACCGGGGGGCAAGCGCTCCCGCGATATGGCCTGGCCGGTCGGTGGTGATGGCATCGACGCCGGCGTCGCGCAGACGGCGCGCTTCGGCCCCGTCGTTGACGGTATAGACGGCCAGGAACAGCCCGGCATCGTGGATGGCGCGAACGCTTTCGCGGGTGATGGGACCCTTGCGGCTGAGATCGAGCCCGTCGAGTCCCAGCCGCGTCGCCGTTTCGACGAGCTCGTCGATCGCGGGGTACACGTTGCCGTCGTCCGCCTGCTCGAATCCGGAAAGCAGATAGACCTGGTGCGACGGCAGCGCCTTCCGGACGGCGATGCAAACGGCTTCGTCGAAGGAGATGATCGCGACGGTTTCCGGCTCCGTGCCGGTCTCGGCCAGAACGCCGACGAGGTGCGGAACGATCTCCGGTCCGCACTTGATCTCGACGTAGATGCGCTTTCCCTCCGGCACGGTGCGCAGGACGTCGGCGAGCAGGGGGATTCGCTCGCCCTTCCACGCGGAATCCTTCCACGCGCCGGCGTCGAGTTCCCGCACCTTCTCGAACGCGAGGTCGGCGACGGCGCCTTCCACCCGCGCGGTGCGGCGAAGCGTGTCGTCGTGCAGGCAAACGATGCGGTCGTCGGCCGTGAGGCGGACATCGACCTCGACCGCGTCGGCGCCCTGCTCCCACGCCAGCATCGCCGCCGCGACGGTGTTCTCGGGGGCGTCGTGGGACGCTCCGCGGTGCCCGACGACTTCGGGGCGGGGGGTCGGTCGGGAGCCGCAGGCGGTCATCGTCGTGAGGGATGCGAGCAGGAGAGCGAACGAGGCGCCACCGAAGACGCGGATCGCGCCGCAGCGACGCTTCATTCCAGGCCCCCGGTCAGGATCCTCTGGTGGAAGTCATGCATCTGCCGGAACCGGAACAGGAGGTGCTGGTTCTGGAGGAACCGGCCTTCCTTTCCGGGATCGCCGGAGAAGCGGTTGCGGTCCCAGTCGCGCTCGATGGCGGCGATCAGGTCGGTGCATTGGGCGTCGAGCGCCGCCACGGTCTCGTCGGTATCCGCGCCACCGACGCGCGGCGCGGCGAGCAGGTGCTCCAGATTGTAGCGAAGAACCCGTGCGGAGTCGCCGAAGCGCCGCCACTCTTCGCGATGCCTGGAAACGGAGGGCGTGATCGCGTCGATCTCCAGCAGAACGGCGTCGATCGCGTCGCGCGTGGCAAGCAGCTCCGCCTCGCGGGCGAGCGCGACATCCTTCGCCTCTTCGAGGCTCTCCTCGTCGATCCAGCAGGCCGTGTTGAAATCGTTGCGGTGCCAGACCGTTTCCGCGAGCGAGTTCCACACGCCGTGGAAGGCGTCCCCCATGTCCGTGCCGAAGTAGTCCTTCGCGAACCCGGCGGCGAACTCGCGGTCGTCCATGCCGCTGCCGCCCCAGGAGTGGGCCGCGGCGAAGGCGATACCCGTCCACATCGCGTCGGACATGTACCGCACGGGCACCCACACCGTCGTGTTGATGCCGAGCAGGTCGTTCTCGCGGGCGATGCGGGCGAAGTTCGCGATGTTGCGGTAGTTGTGGACGTCGGGCATGTTCATGTGGGGGGCGCAGGCGAGCGCCGGCGAGGCGACCACCTGGAACCCGCGGTCGGCGAAGAAGGCCACCGAAGACGGATCGACGGTTTCTCCGTAGTGCCAGTCGAACACGATGGTGTCGTCCGGCGAGAGACTCTCCATGACCTCCGGATGGGCGAGCAACATGTCGCCCCAGAGAGCCGTCTTCGCGCCATGCTTCGCGACAAGACCGCCGGCCTGCACCAGCGCGGCCGACATCCACTCCCCCGGCGACTGCCCGCCGTACTTCGCGATGCAGCGCGCGCACTCCGTCATGTCCACCTCGTCGAACCCGATGTGAATCCAGGAATGGCCGAACGTTTCCGACGCGCGGCCGTACATCGCGTCGAGATACTCCGCAGCCGCGTCGCTCGCGGGGCAGAGCACGTTGGTATAGCCCTCGATGTCGGTTCCCATCCACGACTGGTCGGGAAGGTTCTCGATGGTCTGGTGCAGATAGCGCCCGTAGTCCTCCATCCGGGTAAACATGCGCGAATGGCCGAGGGACTCGATCTCGGGGATCAGGTCGATATGGCGTTCCTTCGCGTAGGCCACCAGGGCGCGCACCTCCTCCGGCGTCCACGCGTGCTCGTGCATCAGAGCCGGGTAGTCCTCGTGAAAGAGCGCCGACGTCTGGTCGTCCGTCAGGTGGCAGAGAACCGCGTTGATGCCATAGTCCGCGGCGAAATCGATCACGCGCCGGTAGTAGTCCATATTCTCGTTCTGGCGCGCGGGATCGATCATGATCATCCGCAGGGGAATGTCCGGCCAGTCGAGGATCCGCGCATGACGGACGCCGGTGCCGTCGAGCAACTGCTCGAACGTGCGAACCGCGTAGAACATGCCCTGGCTGTCGGCGGCTCTCAGCACGACGCCACCGTCGCCAATGGAGATGCCATAGCCCTGGCGGAGAATCTCGTCGCGGTGCCGCGATTCCAGCGGAGGAAAGTCGGGCGACTCCTGCACGAGCGCGACGGGCGTTCCCCCCTGGGCGATCTCGGTTCCCGCGTCCCGGAGCGAACGCTCCAGCAGACCGGCCTCGCGGGCGAACGCATCCGCCCACGTCAGTTCGACCGTCCGAAGGTCCAGGACCTCCGGGGAAACGTCCATTCGCTTGGGTGGCGGGACGGGCATGGCGGCGTTGGCCGGCAGGGCGAGCAAGACGGCTGCGGCGATACAAGCGAATCTGGCCAGGACATCTCGCATAGGAGCCTCCTTTGGGTGCAGGGGCACTGGACGGGAGGGGAACGCCGTGGGCCAGCGAAGACTGGTGGACGGACCGGGCCGCGCCGAAAGGCCTTGACCCGATCCGAGGATATATGGATATATATATCCAGTTTTTGGGCAGGAGCCGCCGAGTGATCACGACGACCGCCGAGTACGCCCTGAGAGCCGCGGTCTGCCTGGCGCAGCATCACCCCGACCCGCAGACGACGGCTCTGATCGCCGAAGGAACCAAAGTCCCGCCGGACTATCTGTCGAAAATCCTCCAGTCGATGGTTCGCGCGGGCCTGATCGGTTCTCAGCGCGGCCGCCACGGCGGATTCACGCTGGTCCGCGAACCCGCGCGCATCACGGTTCTGGATGTCCTGGCGTCGGTCGATGCCGCGCCCCAGCGCATTCGCAAGTGCCCGCTCGGCCTGAAGGGCCACATCACGCTCTGCCCCGTGCACAAGCTCGTCGACGAGGCCGTGGCCCACTCGGAGCGCGCGTTTTCGAGCGCCAACCTCGAAGAGCTTTCGAAGTCCGCGCGGGGAAGCGTTCCGCTCTGCGAGGCGAAGACATAGTCGGAACAGGAGAGACCGAAGAACCGATCATACGAACCAACCACACCAAGGAGTCGCAGCACATGAGCACCATCTACGAACGTCTCGGCGGGGAACCCGCCATGCAGGAACTCGCCGAAAGCTTCTACCGCAAGATGCTGACGGACGACCGCGTCTCGGGGTTCTTCGACGACATCGACATGGACAAGCAGATCGCCAAGCAGAAGGCCTTCCTGACGATGGTGGCCGGCGGTCCCAACAACTACACCGGCAAGGACATGCGCACGGCCCACACCCAT
>JAJFLJ010000092.1 GCA_021772755.1 Candidatus Sumerlaeota bacterium | reverse complement strand
AGCGAATCGTACGTGCCGGCTTTCGCCTGCAACATGCGCAGGCATCCCCGGGTGGTCGGATGGCCTCCGGTTCCGAAGGCGGGCGCGTACTCGATGGAGACGTAGGACGCGTCCGCATGGTGCGCCAGCGTGGTCTCCCTCTCCTCGGGGGGGCCGACCCACAGGCCCGGCGCGGATTCCGTGGCGTGGTAGAAGGACTTCCAGGCCGCGCCCCAGTCCTGCTCGCCGAGAAACGAGCCGTCGACGTGCGCCGCTTCGCCGCCGAACCACCGTGCGGCGAGTTCGCGCACGAGCCCGACGGCCCCGTCGAGAGCGGCGCCGTCCGCGCGTTCCACCGGCGGAAAGTAGAGGATCGCTTCCTCCGGCACCGGCTCGCCGGCGCCCTCCACGATGCCCTCGCAACCGCCGTCCATCGCGAACGAGCAGAGAATCTCCCACGTCTCCGGCGGGGTGCCGGAGGGAACGGCGAGTCGGACGACGGGCCAGAGTTTCATGGGCGAGAGCAACCCACAGGCGTATCCCGGCCACAACCCCCACTTGCCGCGATCAGGGCTGGACCTCCGCCGCCTCCCGCGCGATGCCATCTCCCATGCGGGAACCTGTCCATTGATCGAAGTCGTCACTCTCGTCCTCGTCGGGCTGGGGCTCGCGCATCTCTGGCTGCAGCTCTTCAACCGGCGCCTTCTGCTGCTGCGGGACACGCCGCGCAAATCCACCATCGCGAATCTCGCGGCGTTGCTGGTGATCGCGCTGCCCCTGGTGTCGCTGATCCTCGTGTCGGAGTCGCCGCCCGTGGCCGACGCGCTCTCCTGGACTCCGGGGTCCCCGGAATCGAGGGCCGTCTTTCTGTCCTTCGGGTTTCTTTGGGTTTTTGCACTCTGGCGGTTCGGCTCCTGGTTCGCGGGGAAGGTGGTGCCCGTTCGCTCCGCTCGTCTCGTCTCCGAGCAGATCCGCGTTCCGCGCATCGCGAAGCCGCCTGGTGCCCTGCCGCGAATCCTGCGCCCTCTGGAGACCACCTGCGACCTGCGGGAACGGCGCCTGGAGATCGAGGTTCCCTCCCTCGCCGCCGAGTTCGACGGTCTGACCATCGCCGTCGTGTCCGACCTGCACTACGATCCCCGCCACGAACGGCTTCCCTGGTTTCGCGACGTCGCCGCGATCGTCAACGGCTTCGATGCCGACGTCGTCGCGTTTACCGGGGACTTCGTGAACCGGCGCACCGATATTCGCGACTCCGTCGCGTTCCACGCGACGATGAAGGGCCGTCTCGCCACGCTCGCCGTGCTCGGCAACCACGACGACTGGACGAATCCGCGCCTTGTCCGATCGGAGTGCCGCCGCCACGGCCTTCGGCTCATGCACGATCGCCGCTGGACCATCGAGCGCCGCGGGCGCCGGCTGATCTTCGCCGGCACCGACGCCCCGTGGGGCGGTCGTCGCAGCAACTGGCCGCGTCTTCTGCGCAAGTCCCCCGGCGATTCTCTCGTGCTGCTCAGTCACACGCCCGACAACACGCCGGCCGCCGTCCGCCACGGAGCGAACCTGGTTCTCAGCGGACACAATCACGGCGGCCAGGCCTGTCTCCCCCTCGTCGGAGCCGTCGTCGTTCCGAGTCTCTACGGACACCGCTATCTCGAAGGTGTGATCGACGCCGGCCCGGAAACCGTTCTCGTCGTTTCGCGCGGAATCGGATCGAGCCCCGGCGCGTTCCGCACGAGCGGCCGCGTCCTTTGCCCGCCCGAGGCGATTCTCCTCACGCTTCGCGCCCCCGCCGTCGAAGTGGCCGTGCCCGCGCACTTGCGGGAGAGGAGTGCCAAAGGCGCCATGCCCGCTGCTTTGCCCGGATAGCGGCGCTTCCCGTTGACCGATCGGCTCCGCTTCGTTCTCATTCCCCACGCACGAACCTGGAGCCCGGCATGACCATCGTATCCGCAGTCCGTCATCCCGACTACGAAAACCCTGCGGCCGTCCGCGCCGCCATCCAGGCCGCTCTCGCCCCTCTGGGCGGAATGGGCGCGTTCGTCTCCGGCGGCCAGCGCGTGCTGCTGAAGCCGAACTTCGTGCGTGCCATGGACCCCGCGACGGGCGGTGTCACGCATCCCGTCTTCATCGCGGAGACCGTGCGACTCGTCCGCGAGGCCGGCGCCTCGGACGTCATGGTGGGGGATTCGCCGGCGTTCGGCAGCGCGATGAACGCGGCCCGCAAGATGGGTCTGCCGGAACTTCTCGCGGAGGCCGGCGGGCGGGTCGTCGAATTCCGCGACGTGCGCCGCGTGCGCGAAGGACTTGGCAATGGCCGGTTCAAGGCGCTCCCGCAGAGCGGCGAAGCCATCGACGCCGACGTGCTCGTGAACCTGCCCAAGGCCAAGGCCCACTGCCAGATGGTCGTGACCTGCGCCACGAAGAACCTCTACGGCTGCATTCCGGGCCGCAGGAAGGCGCTGATGCACTGCCTGGTCGGAAACAGCCGCTATCTCTTCGCGCGCATGCTGGTGGACAACGCCCGCACGCTCGGCGCGCAGTTGCACCTGGTCGATGGCATCGTCGCGATGGAGGGCATGGGACCCACGAAGGGCACGCCGAACCCGTGGGGATGGGTCGTCGCCGGAACGGATTTCTGTGCCGTCGACCGCATCGTTTCGGAAGCGCTGGGCTACGCGTTCGACGAGGTCCCGCACCTGCGGGCCGCGCGCGACATGAAGGCCGGCGCCACCGATTTGGAGCGGATCGAACTCGTCGGGGCGTCCCTCCCCGAGATGCGCCCGGCGAGCTGGCTCAAGGCGGACCTGTTGCCCGTCACCTTCAATCCCATCCGGCTTGGCATCGGGTACCTCAAGCACCTGCGCCAGTGGAAAACGACGTAGATGCCTTGTGTAAGTCCTTGACAGGGGCGGTCGCGTACACCACCAGGAAGAGTCCCCGCCATTTCGGACGCGATTTCCAAACGTCGGACAAAGGCTTCCCCCATGACCAGGAACACGCGCGGCTTCACACTCATCGAACTGCTGATCGTTGTGGCGATCATCGCCATTCTCGCCGCCATCGCGGTTCCCAACTTCCTGGAGGCGCAGGTGCGCTCGAAGGTCAGCCGCGTGCGTGCGGACCTTCGCACGATGGCGACCGCCGTCGAGTCCTACGCCGTTGACTACAACAAGTACCCCGGCGACGTGCCGCTGGCACGGCGAACGAACGGCCTCGGCGAGTTTGTCACGGCGGACAGCTACTTCCCGAACCGTCTTTCCACGCCGGTCGCGTACATCACGACGGCACGCCCACCCGATCCCTTCGTGCAGCAGGGCCAGGAGGGCATCGCCTCCGCTCCCGCGGTCGCGAAGGAGTACTATCGCACCCTTTGGTACCAGAACGTCCGTCTCTCGCTGGCCGCCGCGACGGGACAGGTCGTGCGGGAGTACCTGGTCGCGCCGGCCGCGTCCAACTATGCGGCCATCAAGCAGGGCGGCGGCTGGGGCAACGGCACCGACTGGGGTTCGTTCTACGGCGGATGGAAGATGGGATCGCTCGGGCCGATCCAGACCTACGACGGCGGTTTCAACGCCTACGACGCGACCAACGGAACCATCAGCGAAGGCGACATCTACCGCACCCAGGTCAAGAGCGAGGGCGGCGAAGTCTGACCCGAACGGCTACGACCGAAGCAGCGCCGCCGCGTCCATCGCGCCGTACGTCAGCACGATGTCGGCGCCGGCGCGCCTGAAGGACGTCAGCGATTCCAGCAGACAGGCGTCGTAGTCGAGCCACCCGTTCCGCGCGGCGGCCCGCAGCATCGCGTACTCCCCGCTGACATGATAGGCCGCCACCGGCAGGGCCGTCGATTCCCGCATCATGCGCACGACGTCGAGATACGGCAGCCCTGGCTTCACCATCAGCCAGTCGGCGCCCTCCTCCTCGTCGAGTGCGATTTCGCGAAGCGCTTCGCGCGCGTTGCGCGGGTCCATCTGGTACGACTTCTTGTCGCCGGCGCGGGGGGCGGAGTCCAGCGCGTCGCGAAACGGACCGTAGAACGCGGACGCGTACTTCACGCAGTAGCTGCAAATCGCCGTCTCCGAATGTCCCGCATCGTCGAGGGCGCTGCGGATGGCGCCGATGCGGCCGTCCATCATGTCCGATGGCGCCACGATGTCGGCGCCGGCGTCCGCCTGTACGACGGCCATTCGCTCCAACACGTCCAGCGTTTCGTCGTTGAGAATCCTTCCGTCGCGAACGATGCCGTCGTGTCCGTCGCTGGAATACGGATCGAGAGCCACGTCCGTGAAGAGCAGCAGGTCCGGCAGTTCCGCCTTCAGCGCACGAATGGAACGCGGCAGCAGACCGTCGGGATCGAGCGCCGCTTCGCCGCGCGGGGACTTCGACTCCTCCGGCACGACGGGGAACAGCGCGACGGCACCGATGCCGAGACCGGCGGCGCGGCGGCACTCTTCGATCAGGAGGTCGGTGGAGAGCCGGTCCACGCCCGGCATCGATGCCACCGGAACGCGCCGGTCTTCGCCGTCGGTCACGAAGAACGGCTGGATCAGATCCGCGGCGGAGAGATGCGTTTCGGCGACGAACGACCGCATCGCCCGCGAGGAGCGGTTCCGACGGGGGCGCTGCGGCAGATCGCGAACCGTCCGTTCGCCCGTCACTGGGACATTCCGGAGTGCAGCGCGCCCCGGTCGCCGCGCTCGATCTGCGCGTAGGCGTCGTGGTTGTGGATGCTCTCGTAGTTGTTGGAGGAGACGAAGAACCACTCGATCGTTCCCGACTCCAGGTGCTTGTTCATGTCCAGTGCGACATCGCGCACGATGTCCTCGACGAACTTCGGGTTCTCGTACGCGCGTTCCGTGACGTGTTTCTCGTCGGGGCGCTTGAGAATGGGATAGAGCTGGCAGCTCGCGTTGCGTTCGGCGGTTTCGATCAGGTCCTCGAACCAGACGATCTGTTCCGTCTCGCGGACCTTGATGGTGATTCGCGAGCGCTGGTTGTGGGCGCCGTACTCGCTGATCTCGCGGCTGCACGGGCAGAGACTCGCCGCGTTGACCCGCACCTCCACGATGCGGTCGTACACGCCGTCGCGCGTCATCGCGCCGCGAAACCCGCAGTCGTAGTCCATCAGCCCCGGAAGTCCGGTGACCGGCGCGGGGCGCTGGAGGAACAGCGGGAACGTCATGTCGAAGTACGCGCTCTCCGCGTTCAGCAGCTCCAGCATGTGCGCCAGAACCTCCTGGACGCTGGCGGGGGAGAGCACCTGCACCTTCTCCTGAAGCGCGATCATGAAGCGCGACATGTGCGTGCCCTTCTCGGAGTGGGGCAGACTGACCCGCATGGAGAGCGTCGCGATCGTGTCGATCATGCCCCCGTCCCGCAGGGGGAACTTCACGGGGTAGCGGATGTTGGACACGCCGACCTGGTCGATGGCGATGCCGCGCTCGTCCTTGGTCTTCTGGATGTCGGGCAGCGCGGCGGTGGCGCGGTTCGACCGGGGGGGGATGGCTTCGGTGGTCATCAAGTGCTCCAATTCCGGAGGTTCAGACGCAGTGTGGCAGGCGAGCCTGCAAATAGCTGGATAAGCCAGATACGGTCCGGTTTCCCGCCGAACCGCTCGAAATGGCAAGATGTGGGCCTGTTCGCGTCGGACGCTCTACTCTCCGGCGAGGGCCTTGCAGGCCGTGGCGATAACCATCAGCGCGATCGGCGTGCCGAGAACCCCGCCCAGAATCGCCATCAGAAGTCCCACCGGAGCCATCGACGGGTTATAGGCCGCAGCGACCACCGGGGCCGATGCCGTGCCGCCGATATTGGCCATGGAGCTGGTCGCCCCCAGGAAAAGCGGCGCGCGCGTCAGCTTCACGCCCAGGAAGAGAATCCCGATGTGGATCGCCAGCCACACGAAGCCCAGAGCGAAGAACACCGGCACCTCCAGAATCGCCACGAGGTTCGCCTGCGCGCCGTATGTCGTCAGGAGAAGATAGAGGCCGGTGTAGCCGATGGAGGACGCCCCGCAGAACTCCAGCTCGCGGACCTTCGTCATGCTCAGGAGCAGGCCCGCCGCGGTGATCAGCAGAATGCCCCAGCCGTACGCGCTGAAGACCTCCGAGAGAAAGTCGATCTTCCAGACGTTCGCCACCAGATGGTCGACCGGCTTCCCGATGGCGAGGCAGACCTGGCTGACGAGGAACGCGACGGCCACCATGAACGCGATGTCCGCGGTGATCGGCGCGCGGGCCTTCGAGTCCTGCTCCGCCTTCAGGCGCGCGCTGATGTCGTCGATGACCCGCGCGTCCGCCTTGTTCCACGTGTCGATCTTCCGCTGCCAGGAGCTCATCGCGATCAGCAGCCCGAGCCACGAGTACGCGAGCACCGTGTCCACGATGACCAGCGGCCCGATCAGGCTCGGCGGCGTTCCGACGGACTCGATCACCGCCGTCATGTTCGGAGAGCCGCCGATCCACGAACCGGCGATGGCGGCCACGCCCTTCCACGTCTCGGGGGGCAGGGCGTCGGGCATCGTCGCGTTGAAGATGCCGAAGCTCGTGATCGCGCCGACGGTGATTCCCAGCGTCGCGATCAGCATCACGAGGATGGCCTTCGGTCCCAGCTGCACGATCGACCGGATGTCGGCCGGAATCAGCAGCAGGACGAGAATCGCCGGCAGCATCACCCGCGACATGAACGGGGAGTACACCGGCGACGAGTCGGGGATCAGGCCCGCCGTCGTCAGCACCATCGGAACGAAGTACATCCAGATGAGCGGCGGGAAGAGGTCGAAGAACTTCGCGAGCGCCTTGCGCTGCGAGCACCAGTAGACGCCCGCCACGACGGTCGCGAGAAGCGAAAAGAGCAGTACGGGATCCGTCACTAGGGAGAACGCCAGCGTCTCGGCCACGGGCGACACGACCAGCGCCGCGCCGTCGGCGGTCGCCGAGAAGTCCTCCAGGAGAATCTGCTTCAGGGTGACGATTCGCGACGGCGCCTCGACGTCGATGTACGCGATCGTTCCGCCGGACTCGAAGTCCGACGCGGCGGACTCGACGGAGAACGTCCACGAGCTGTCGCCGCCGCGCTCGGCGGAAACCTCCGCCGTGGCCCCGACTCCGGGCCCGCGGCGGATGGCGACGCTCTGGAGATTCTCGGCGCGGAAGTCGGCTGTCCACCCGATGCGGACGGTCTCCGCGTCGCCGGGGTCCAGCGCCCCCACCTTGACGGATGCCGACGCCGTCGAGCCGATGCCGCCCCGCACCTTCGTGATTTCGAACGCCGGGGGAAGGCGCTCCGGCTCGCCGCCCGGTGAGCAGCCCGTCAGGATCGCCATGGCGCAGAGGAGCGCGGTGAACAAGCAGGTGATTTGTCGCATGATTCGGCAAGTCACCGGTCGGGCCGGGGGAGGTCAACGCAAAGAGGGCGGGGCGGCGTCCCTATTCCAGGTACGTGTACCCGTTCAGGCCGCTCTCGTAGTAGTCCATGATCTGGGCGGACTCCTGAATCGTGATGCGTCCGTCCCTCAGCGCGCTCTCCACGCCCTTGCGCATGTTGTACACCAGGCCGTTGGGATCGTACTGGACGAATTCCAGCACCTCCTTGACGGTGTCGCCCTTGATCACGTCCTCGATCACGGGGCGCCCCTTGTCGTCGATCGAGACGTGGACGACGTGGGTGTCGCCCAGCAGGTTGTGCAGGTCGCCCAGGATTTCCTGGTACGCGCCGATCAGGAAGACGCCGAGATAGTACGGCCGCTCCGGATCGAACTCGTGCAGCTCCAGCGTGTGCTTCACGTCCCGCAGATCCACGAACTGGTCGATCTTTCCGTCGGAATCGCAGGTGATGTCCGCCAGGACGCCGCGGCGCACCGGTTCCTCGTCCAGGCGGTGGATCGGCATCACGGGAAAGAGCTGGCGGATGGCCCAGGAGTCGGGCATGGACTGGAAGAGCGAGAAGTTGCAGAAATAGATGTCCGAGAGGAGTTCCTGCAGGCCCTCCAGCTCGTCGGGCACGTAGCTCAGCGTCGAGGCGATGCGCTGGACCTTGTGGCAGATGTGCCAGAAGTAGGACTCCGCGTGCGCACGCAGGTCGAGATTGAGGAAGCCCATGCTGAAGAGGTTCGCGCAGCCCTCGCGCGCCTGCACCGCGTCGTGGTAGGACTCGATGAAGTTCTTCTGGCCGATCTTCTCGTGGATGTACTGGAGCTCGTGCAGCGGTTCGGGCACGTCCTCGCCGAGCTTTTCGGGGAGTCTGAACTTGTCCAGCCGCGAGACCCCCAGGACGTTGAAGACCAGTACGCTGTTGAAGGACACCAGCGCGCGGCCCGACTCCGAGAGGATCGTCGGGTGGGGGACCTCCGCCTCGTCGCACACCGACATGATGCGGAAGACGATGTCGCTGGCGTACTCCTGAAGCGTGTAGTTCATCGACGACTCGTAGTTCGTCTGCGACCCGTCGTAGTCGATTCCGAGCCCGCCTCCGACGTCGAGGTAGTTCATGTTGGCGCCGAGACGGTGCATCTCCACGTAGATGCGCGCGGCCTCGTTCACCGCCGACTTGACGTGGCGGATGTTCGTGATCTGGCTTCCCATGTGGAAGTGCAGCAGCTGGAGGCAGTCGAGCATCTCGTTTTCCTTGAGATATTCGATGGCCTGAAGGACCTCCGGCAGCGTCAGGCCGAACTTCGAGCGCACGCCGGCGGACTGCTCCCACCGGCCGCTTCCCTTCGCCGCCAGCTTGACGCGCACGCCGATCTTCGGCCTCGCGCCGTGGATGCGGGCGTGCTTGACGATCAGCTGGAGCTCGGTGAACTTCTCCACGATGGGCGTGATGTTCTTGCCCATCTTCGACGCCAGAACCACCAGCTCGATGAACTCGTCGTCCTTGAATCCGTTGCAGACGATCGGCGTGTCGCCGTTTTCCGTCAGGGCGATCACCGCCAGAAGCTCCGGCTTCGAGCCGGCCTCCATGCCGAAGCCGAACTCCGCGCCGAACCGCTTGTATTCCTCCACCAGGTGCCGCTGCTGGTTGACCTTGATGGGATAGATGCAGCGGTACTGGCCCTTGTAGGAGTACTCGCTGATGGCGCCGGCGAAGCAGTCGTTGATCTCCGCGATGCGGGTCTTCAGGATCTCCGAGAAGCGGATCAGCAGCGGAAGGCCGAGACCGCGGTCCTGAAGACTGTCCACCAGCTCCTTGAGATCGATCTCCTCGCCGGGAGTCCGGTTGGGCACCACGACGACGTTTCCGGCGTCGTTCACGTCGAAGAACCGCTTCCCCCAGTTCCGGATATTATAGAGGTCGGCCGCGTCCTGCACGGACCACTTCTCGATCTTCTTGAGCGCCTGGACAATCGCCAATCGTGGAGGCCTCCTGGTTTGTCGGGTCGTCGGGATGGTTCCGCCGCGGCGGCAGTCGAATCGGCGGATTGCTGGCCGACGCGTCAAGCCTTTCGTCCCCGCGGCCGCCGAAGCCCCTGCCTGGCAAGTGCCTTGCTCCCCGGGATTGCATGACGAATCGTCGGTTCTCCTCCGATCGTCGCGGCGAGCCGCTCTCCGCCTTGCTCGCGGTCCTCATCCTTCTCGCAGGCCAGCCATCTCTCATGCGCAATCCCGTCCCCCACGAACGCCCGGCCATCCCCGCTGCGGAGGAACTGGCGCGGCTGCCGCCCGACGGCGGCGGAGACTGGAACCGGCTCGTCTTCTCGCAAAGCCCCTATCTCCTCCAGCACGCCGCCAACCCCGTGGACTGGTGGCCGTGGGGCCCCGAGGCCTTCGAAGAGGCGAAACGCCGCGACGTTCCCGTCTTTCTCAGCGTCGGCTACTCCACCTGCCACTGGTGCCACGTCATGGAGCGCGAGTCCTTCGAGGTCGAAGAGGTCGCCGCGCTGATGAACGACGCGTTCGTCTGCATCAAGGTCGATCGCGAGGAACGCCCCGACATCGACCAGGTCTACATGACCGTCACCCAGGCGATGACGGGACAGGGCGGCTGGCCCATGACGGTCGTCATGACGCCGGAGAAGAAGCCTTTCTTCGCCGGAACGTACTTTCCCCGCGAAGGCGCGTACGGGCGGCCCGGCATGATGGAACTCGTCCCGGCGCTTTCCGAGGCGTGGAAGCAGCGCCGTGAGGAGGTCATGACCTCCGCCGACCAGATCACCGGGATGATCCGTCCTCTCGGCCAGGGGTCCCCGGGCGACCGCCCCGGCGCCGACGCCTCCAGGGAGGCGTTCGAATTCTTCCGCGACCACTTCGACTCCGTTCACGGAGGCTTCGACGGGGGGCGGAACAAGTTCCCCACGCCCCACAATCTCTCCTTCCTGCTGCGCCATCACGACCGGACGGGCGACGAAGAGGCCCTGAAGATCGTGCGCAAGACGCTGCGCGAAATGCGCCTGGGCGGTATCTTCGACCACGTCGGATTCGGCTTTCACCGCTACTCGACGGACCGGCAGTGGCTCCTTCCGCATTTCGAGAAGATGCTCTACGACCAGGCGATGCTGCTCGCCGCCTACACCGAAGCCTGGCAGGTCACCGGCGACGAGGAGTTCCGCCGCACCGCCGAAGAGATCGCGGAGTACGTTCTGCGCGACATGACCTCGCCGGAGGGCGGGTTCTACTGCGCGGAGGACGCCGACAGCGAGGGGGTGGAGGGGAAGTTCTACGTCTGGCCCCTCGACGAGCTGAAGCAGGTGCTCGGCGAGGAGGACGGCGCGCTCTTCGCCAAGCTCTACAACTTCGAGAAGGACGGCAACTACGAGGAGGAAGCCGCCGGGCACCGCACCGGCGACAACATCCCCCACCTGCGTCGTCCGCTTCGCGACGTCATCGAACAGTTGAACATGAACCCGGAGGAAACGCTTCCGCGCATCGAAGCCGCGCGGGCGAAACTCTTCGATCACCGCGAGCGCCGCGTGCACCCGTACAAGGACGACAAGATTCTGACGGACTGGAACGGGCTCTTCATCGCCGCCCTGGCAAAGGCCGGAGGCGCTCTCGGCGAGGAACGCTACACGGCTGCGGCGGAAAGGGCGGCCGACTTCGTGCTCCGCGAGCTATCCGCGGAGGACGGACGCCTCGTCAAGCGCTGGCGCCAGGGCGAAGCCGGTCTCCCGGCGCACCTGGAGGACTATGCATTCACGGTGTGGGGTCTGCTCGACCTCTACGAGGCGACGTTCGACGTCCGCTGGCTGAAGGAGGCGCTCCGCCTGAACGATGCGATGATCGAGCACTTCCACGACGGGGAGACCGGCGGGTTCTTCCTCACGGCCGACGACAGCGAGGAACTGCTCGTGCGCAGCAAGGACGCCTACGACGGCGCGGTTCCCTCGGGCAATTCCGTCGCCGCCTGCAATCTCGCCCGAATCGCGCGCATCACGGGCGACGCCAGGTACGAGGAACTCGCCTGGAAGACGATGGAGGCCTTCGGCCAGTCCATCGGGCGCAGCCCCCAGGGGAACTGCCAGATGCTGATCGCCCTGGACTTTCTGCTGGGGCCCGGGCGCGAGATCGTCCTGGCCGGCGACTCCGGCGATCCGGTCCTCGCGGAGATGGCCGACGCGGCGAGAAGCCGCTTCCTCCCGCGATCGGTTCTTCTTCACCGACCTGCCGGCGACGCATCCGGCATCGCCGGCATCGCCGGGTTCGTGGCCTCTCAGCCACCCGTCGGCGGAGAGTCCACCGCGTACGTCTGCCGGAACTACGCGTGCGAGCTCCCCGTGCGGGACGTCGCGCGATTCGTCGAACTGATCGAAAAGAACTGAATCCCCTGCTTGCCCTGCAAACGCCCGCAGGCGGGAAGTGGTCCACTATTCGCCCCGCGAGGTTCCGAATGAGAAGTCCGACAGCCGTTCTCCTGGCGCTAGCCGCCGTCCTGCTCGCATCCTGCGCCACCACCGGATCGGGCCGCGAGGCGCTCCAGGAGCAGACCGAGTACGCCGTGGCGCAGGTCGCCCCGTCCCTCGTCCGCATCCATGTCGTCGAACCCGACTACTACCAGGGGCGCGAAGTGAAGTTCGTCGCCTCTGGCAGCGGGGCCATCATCACCCCCGAGGGCCACATCGTCACCAACCACCACGTCGCCGGCAAACCGGTCCGGCTCTCCGTGACCCTGCCCAACCGCGAGGAAGTGCCGGCGAGACTCGTCGGCACCGATCCCGCCACGGACATCGCGGTGATCCAGCTCATGCCCGACGAGCCGACAGTCTACCCGGCGGTTTCCTTCGGCGACTCCGACGAAATCCGCGCCGGCGATTCCGTGCTCGCTCTCGGCAGCCCCCGCGGCATTTCCCAGTCCGTGACCAGGGGCATCGTCAGCAACACGGCGATGGTCATGCCCTCGCTCTATCGGGGTCTCACGTTCGAACTCGATGGCGAGAACGTCGGCGAACTGGTCCGCTGGATCGCCCACGACGCGGAGATCCATCCGGGCAATTCCGGCGGTCCGCTGGTCAACATGCGCGGCGAGATCGTCGGCGTGAACGAAATCAGCTTCGGTCTCGCCGGCGCCATTCCCGGCAATCTCGCCCGCAAGGTCGCCGAAAGCCTGATCGAGAACGGAGAGGTGAGCCGCGCATGGACGGGGCTGATTCTCCAGCCGCGCCTTCGCGATTCCGACCACGAGACCGGCGTCCTGGTTTCCAGCGTGCTCGAGGGCACGCCGGCGGAAACGGCCGGTCTTCGTTCCGGCGACCTTCTGCTGAGCGTCGGCGGCACGGCCCTCGACGCGCGCTTCTTCGAGGACCTTCCTCTCGTGAACAACACGCTCGCCGATCTTCCCGCCGGAAGCGATGTGGCGGTCGCCTACATGCGCGGCGGCGAAACGCACTCGGCGACCCTGGTGCCCGCCCGGCGCGAACCGGCGAGTCTTCCGGAGCAGGAACTTCGCGTCTGGGGAATGACGGCGCGCAACCTTTCGACCCTGACCCAGCTGAGCCTGGCGCGCGACGACAAGGGCGGCGTGCTTGTCACCAGCACCCGTCCCGGCGGTCCCGCCGCCAAGGCCAAGCCCGCTATCGAGCGCGACGACGTGATCGTGAGGATCGGCGACACGCCCGTGAATTCCGTCGGAGACCTGGTCGCGGCGACGAAAGCCGTGAAGCCGGAAGAGGAAGGCGATTCCGTTCCGGTGCTCGTCGCCTTCGAGCGGCGCGAGGAATCGCTCCTCACCGTCGTCGAGGTCGGCATCGAGAAGCTCAACGATCCGGACCTGGAGGTCGGCAAGGGCTGGCTTCCCATGGAAACGCAGGTGCTGACCGGCGACCTTGCCAGCCATCTCGGCCACGAAGGCATGAAGGGCGTTCGCGTGACGCGCGTCTACAAGGACAGCCCCGAGGGTTTTCCCTTCGAGGCCGGCGACATCGTCACCCACATCGACGGCGAGCAGATTCCCGCCAGCCAGCCCCACGACTCCGAAATGTTCCGCCAGCTCGTCCGCCAGTATCGCGTCGGCGCCTCCGCGGAATTCACGGTCGTCCGCGACGACGCGACGCTGACCGTCGAAACGGAGCTTCTCGCCTCGCCGGCCGAGGCGCGCGAGATGAAGCGCTGGCGCGACCTCCAGTTCGAGTTCGTCGTCCGCAAAGCCACCTGGCAGGACCGCCAGAATCCGAAGCTCGAGGGCGCGAACGTCGAGGTCGTCGCCGATTCCGTCACCGAAGGCGGCTGGGCGGCTCTCGGCGACCTTCGGGTTGGCGACGTGATCCTGGAAGTCCATGGAACTACTATCGAGAGCGTCGCCGACGTCGAAGACGCGATGAAGGCCGTTCGCGACGAACGCCCCGACTACGTGATCGTGAAGATTCGCCGCGGCGTCCAGGACGCCTGGCTCGAGATGGAACCACTCTGGGAACCCGAGAAAGGACCCGTCCATTGAAACGGTACCTCATTGCACTGGCTGTTCTGCCCTCCCTGGCGATTCGCCCCGCAGCCGCCGAACGCGGCGAAGTGGCGAGAGAGACCCTCGCGAGCGTGGGAGACGCCGTCATCGCGATCGAGATCGTCAGCGAAATGAAGATGAACTATGGCGGTCGCGAGCAGACCCATGAACAGAAGCTCGAAGCCCTGGGAATCGTCATCGGCGCGAAGGGCGAGGTCGTCACCGCCCTTTCCTCCGTCGATCCCACCAAGCTCTACGAGAACATGAGCCGGCCCGGCCAGGAGCTCGACTTCTCCGCCAACATCAAGTCCATGAAGTACATCATGGCCGACAACACCGAGATCGCCGCCCGCATCGTGCTTCGCGACTCCGACCTGGATATGGCCTTCCTGGTTCCGGAAACGGTGACGGAGACGCCGTTCACCTTCATCGATCTCGAGAACGACGCCGAGCCGCAGCTGCTCTCCGGCGCCTTCACCGTCGCACGGATGGGCCGCATCGCGCGCCGCACGCCCACCCTCATGAGCGGCGAGGTCCAGGGCATCGTCAGCAAGCCCCGCCCCTTCTACATCCCGAGCGCCGAGCTCGTGTCAGCAGGCACCGGCGTTCCCGTCTTCTCCGACGAGGGGGCCCTCTTCGGCGTCGTTCTGCTGCATTCGCAGCCGAGCTACTCGGCGGACGACTACAGCGAGGAACGCGTCATCCCAGTCGTCATTCCAGCCGCAGACATTCGCGCCGCCGCCGCCCAGATTCCCGCCGACGGGGAGGACTGACGCGCCGGGCGATTCTCAGAATGATAACGGGGGTTTCCGGTCGAGACGCGAAAACCCCCTTGATTTCCCCCCGCGTTCCGCTATCATCAAGGGAATCAATCCTCCGGGCGCAGACAAAAAGAGTTTCGCCCGTTGGTCCGATACTTTCATGCGAAACGCCCCCGGGTACCAAATTCGGAACCCGGCGCCAAGGCTTCGTTGTCATGACTTCAGATCCGAGAGTGTTTCTCCTTCCTGGTCCGCGCATCAAGCTCGACGAGAACCAGGAGGTTCGGCAGGAACTGCTGGACTTCGTTTCGGGCGGGAAGGCACGCGCCGTCCTCGACTTTCAGAATGTCGAGTTCGTCGACAGTTCCTTCCTCGGATTCATGATCATCCTTCTCAAGAGGGCCACGGCATCGGGTGGGGACGTTCGGTTATGCGCCATGAAGCAGCCTCTTCGTTCGACGTTCGATCTGATGCGGCTCGACCGCCTGTTTCCCCTCTACGAAACGGCGGAGGAAGCCCTTCGCTCCTGCGGGGACTGAAGAACCCGCCCTTCTATTCGCTTACCGTGCCGGCCGTGCCGGACTCCATGGCCATCATCGAGGACCTCTGCGAAATCCACATCGCGGGACCCTCCGGGCAGACCGACGATACGACCACGTTCCTTCGTCTCTCCGTCGCCGAAGCGTGCCGGAACGCGTTGGCGCGGCGGCCTGCGGCGAACCGCATCGGAACCGTACGGCTTGCGTTCTTCCACTCCCCGAAACCCGGCGCGACCGGTGGCATCGGCGCTCTGGAAATCACCGACTCCGGCGCCGGCTTTGGCGTGAACGGCGATCTTCCGCCCTATCCCCGCGAAGCCATAGGAAAGACCGTTCACTATATGGACGTGCTCGACTGCCGACTGATGGCGACCGTTCGGGACGCCGCGTCCGTGCGTATCGAAGCATCCGCCCCCGCGAACGGAAACGGCGTGCCTCTCGACAGAGAGCTTCTGATCGCCAGGGCCCAGCCTCGCGGGCTTGGCCTGCTGGCGCTCTGCCGCTGCTGGCGCGAAGTGCTCTTCACCCACGAACCGGGAGTCGGCACCACGCTCCGGCTCTCAGGCCCCCTCGTCGTTCGTACCTGACGGCGGTCCCGCCCTACGGGGCCGGGTTCATCGGGTCGATGTCGTTGCGCTTGATGTACTTGTAGAGAGTCGCACGGCCCATCCCGAGAGCCCGCGCCGCTTCCGCGACGTTTCCGGCGAAGTGACCGAGGGCATGGACGATCTCCTCGCGCTCGACGTCGGCGAGCCGCCTCACTTTTCTCTCCGCACCGCCTGTCGCCGCCACGCCGCCGCCCAACGCCGAAGGGTGACTGCCCAGCCGCGATCCGAAGTACTCCTCCACATGGTGGCGCCCGATCTCCTCGCCTTCCGCGTAGAGCGTAATGGCCTGCGCGAAGTTCTTCAGCTCCCGCACGTTTCCGGGCCACTGGTACTCCAGCAACATCGGAAGCGCGTCGTCCGAGATACGCGGGTGGCCCGTACCCTCCTGGCGGAGAAAGTGGTCGAGCAGCATTCGCAGGTCCCCCGCGCGCTCGCGGAGCGTCGGCAGCTTGATGGGGAAGACCGCGATGCGGTAGAAGAGGTCCTCGCGAAACCGCCCCGCCCTCACTTCCTCGACGAGATCGCGGTTCGTCGCGCTGATGAGCCGAAAGTCGCAGGGCACCGATTCCTTGCCGCCCACCGCAACGATTCTCCGCTCCTGCAGCGCGCGCAGCAGCTTGGGCTGGATCTCCAGCGGAAGCTCTCCGATCTCGTCCAGGAACAGCGTGCCGCCGCCTGCCTGGCGAATCCTTCCCGGCCGCGAGGCGATCGCGCCCGTGAACGCCCCCTTCTCGTGTCCGAACAGTTCGCTCTCCACCAGGTTCGGCGGCAGCGCGGCGCAGTTCAGTTCCACGAACGGCCCCTTCGCGCGCTTGCTCTGCTGGTGGATGGCGCGCGCGAAGAGCTCCTTGCCGGTTCCGCTTTCGCCGCACACCAGGACCGAGAGGTCGCGCGGGCCGACCTTCTCCACCAGGCGCAGCACCGCCTGCATCGAGTCGCTGTTCGTGACGATTTCCGGAAACAGGCTGTCCTGGAGCGTATGCTTCAGCTCCAGTTCCAGGTCCTCCGCGCGCCGCCGTTCGCGGACGGAATCGCGCAGCCGCGAGACCGCCAGGATCAACGCGTCCGGAACGATGGGCTTCGACAGGAAATTGTCCGCACCCGACTTCAGCGCCTTCTTCGCCAGCGCCTCGGTGTCCTCCGCGGAAATCACGATGATGCCGGAGTCGGGTGCGCGCTCCCGCAGCCGAAGGGCGAAATCGAGCCCGCTCTCCTCGCCCAGATAGACATCGACGATCGACACGTCCGGCGTGAACGTGCCCAGGGCAGCCTCCGCCTGCGCGATGGAAGTCGCCTCCACGACGGTTCCCCCCTCCCGTTCCAGAACGAACTTCAGCATCTCGACGACCAGCGGCTGATCGTCCAGAACGAGAATGTTCAGATCCAGCGGGGCGGTACTTCGCGCTGCCTCGGCCATGTACCGGTTCTCCTGCCACGAATTCTGATAGCCCGATTGATGGGGGACACGCGGAAATGTGTCAATCGGGCGATTGCCCTTGCGACGGGGGCGTTCCCGGAAGGCATCGTCGCCTCAAGATGAGAACACCCCGAACGATCCTCGCCGCGCTGCTCCGCGGGTTCGCTTTTGCGGCCCTTGTCCTGCTCACGGGAGTCGGCGCCGCACAGGAGAGCCCGGCGCTGGACGTGGCGGTCGGTGCGGCCGAGTCGGATGCGGTCGAAGCCCGTGCGGAGGAAACCGAGTCCGGAACCGCGACCTACCCCGTGGGAGAGGCGCTGGCCGGCTTGGAGGAAGAAATCCACCAGGTCGCCGCCGGCTCCGCGATCGGCCGAATCGCGGACAGGATCCTGAACACCCCTTTCTTCAGCGTTCAGGGTACCGACCTCACGCTGCTCAAGATCATCGTCGCGGTTCTGCTTCTTCTGATCGGGCTTTGGGTCGCGAAGCGCATGTCCACCGCCGTCCGCAAGCGCCTCTTCACGCGCTTCCGCGTCCAGCGCAGCTACTCGCTCTTCCTCGAGAAGATCGTCCACGCCATCCTGGCTTCGGTCTTCGCCCTCTGGGCCCTCCAGTTCGCCGGCATCCCCCTCACGATCTTCGCCTTTCTCGGCGGCGCCATCGCCATCGCCGCCGGTTTCGGCGGCCAGGAACTCCTCGCCAACTTCATCAGCGGCATTATCCTGATGACCGAAAAGCCCATTCGCGAGGGCGACCTCATCGATCTCGAGGGCGACTACGGCCGCGTCGAGGAAATCGGACCCCGCAGCACGCGGCTCGCCATGCCGGGCAACGTCGATCTTCTCGTCCCCAACCGCCAGCTTCTCGAAAGCCGCATCATCAACTGGACCCTGACCGACCGCCAGGTGCGCACCGAGGTCTCCGTCGGCATCGCCTACGGCTCCGACACGCGCCTCTTCGAGAAGCTGCTCCGCCAGGCCGTGGAGGAACACCCGCGCGTCGATGCCTCGCCCACGCCCGACGTCCTCTTCGAGGAGTTCGGCGACAACTCCCTCGCGTTCCTCGTGTTCTTCTGGGTCACCGTCGAATCGTTTCTCGAACAGCGCCGCATCAAGAGCGATATCCGCTTCCGCATCGACGAACTCTGCCGCGAGAACGGCATCGTCATCGCCTTCCCGCAGCGCGACGTCCATCTCGACACGCTCTCTCCCCTGGAAGTGCGCATATCGAAGGATGGCGCGCCCGGCGCCTAGCGCTGGTTCAGTAGCCCGTTTTCCGGCCGTTCTCTCCCTCGATATCCGGCGGGGTGTCCTCGATCAGCGAGTCCCGCTCCACCTCGTCGATGTAGCGCGCGATATGGATCAGTGCCTGCTCCGTGGGAATCTTGATCGTTCGCAGCGCCGTCGTGCAGCCGCGGTCCAGACGGATGCGGCCCCGCCGCGTGGCCATCAGCTCGCCCAGCGCCTCCAGCCCCTGCTCCGCGCCGATGGTGGCGTGCACGAGATGGCCCTCGCGAAGCGCAACGACCCCGATGCGCCCGTCCGGCGTGAAGATGCGCAGCGTCGCGCTCCGCCGGGGGAGCGTGTACGCCTGGATCAGATCCACCAGCCGCAGACCGTAGTACCCGTCGCTGTCGAGCGAACGCGGCAGAATCGCCTCCACCACCGTCGAGCAGACATCCTCGACGAAGTACGGCTTCTCGATCAGAACGACGTCGGGGTGCTGGCGCAGAACGCCAGTCACTTCTTCGGGGGAACCCTGTCCGTGCCCCGTCACCAGAAACAGCGACGGAGCCGTGCGACCGTTGTTCTTGCACGCGGCCCGCAGCGGCGGAAACAGCTGATAGCCCTGTCCGTCGTCCAGATCCCAGGCGACGAGCGCCGCGTCGTACCACCCCGTGTCGGACGCCAGCCGCTCGCGCACCGCCGCCACGGACGCCAGAATCTCGACTTTCGTGCCCCGGGGAACGTGATTCTTCAGGGTACTTCGGATCGTCTCCGATTCCTGGAGAGAGTCCGCAGCCAGAAGGACCTTGAGGTCGCGAGTATGACGAACCATTTACCTCGTCTTTCGAGTCTCGTTGACGAGAACGGTGGCGGCGACGCGCATTGCCCCGCAACAGGATTCCGGTCGCGAAATCCCTCCGTCCGCACCGGGACCGGGAATCCCCGGTTGCCCCTCGCGGCGGCAGGTCGATGGGGTCCGGGCGTCGCCCCGCGACGCATCATCTCTCCAGGCTTCCCCGCATCATGACCTCCCGCTTCCGGTTTCTGTTCCTTCTTCTGCTTTCGCTCCTGGCTTTCGGACCTGCCGGCGCCCAGATTCCCGCCGGCCTGGGTGCGGCTTCCGGCTCCGAAGACTCCGACACGCGGGAAACCGCCAGGTCGGATGCGGACCCGAGGCTTGCGACGCCCGGAACCACCTTCGAGACCTTCTTCGACTCGTTCGGCGACGACGAGACCGGCCGCCCCCCCTCCATCGAGTCCGGCGCGCTGGCGACGATGGACTTCTCCGGCACGCTCTCGCTCCTCGGCGAGCACCAGCGCATCGACGCGGCGAAGACCCTCAAGAGCGTCATCGACCGCGTCGAGTACGTCGATATCGAGGAGGTCGACCGCCAGGTGGGGAAGTCCGACCGCTACGTGCTCGAGCGCTTTCCCGGCGTCGGCGTCATCGAGCTTGTCCGGAACGAACGCGGCGAATGGAAATTCAGCACCGACACCATCGAGTCCCTCGACAGGCTCTGGGACCTGGTCGAGGACCGGGCCGTCGTCGAGGGAGTCGGCGCGACCGTCGCCATGACACCGGGCCAGTGGGTTCGCTCCCGCGTTCCCGAACAACTCCGGCGCGATTCCATTCTTCTCGAATCCTGGCAGTGGCTTGGCCTCCTGATCCTGATCGCCATCGGCGTGGCGGCCGACCGCCTGTTCGTCTTCCTCCTCACGCTGCTTTCCGGGGTCTTCGAGCGCAGGCTCGCGCTCAACATCTCCAAAGAGGACCGGAAGGCCGCTCTCCGCCCCCTGGGCCTGCTTGCCATGGCCGGCGTCTGGGCGGCCGGTCTCGGCCTGCTGCTTCTCCCCGCGGGAATCGCCGCGATCGTCCTCGTGGCGGTGAAGTTCCTCGCCGCCGTCAGCTTCGTCTGGGCCGCCTACAAGGGCGTCGATACCGGCGAACGCGTCTTTCTCGAAAAGGCGGCCGGTACCGAATCGAAGATGGACGACCTGATCGTCCCCTTTCTTGGCCGCGTCGCCAAGATATTCGTCGTCGCCTTCGGAATCGTCTTCGTCGCCTCCAACGTCGGCGTGAACATCAGCGGCCTGCTGGCGGGCCTCGGTCTCGGTGGTCTCGCCTTCGCCCTCGCCGCGAAGGACACCGTCTCCAACATCTTCGGATCCCTCACGATCCTCATCGACCGTCCGTTCTCCGTCGGCGACTGGATCACCATCGAGAACGGCGTCGACGGCACGGTCGAAACCGTCGGCCTTCGCAGCACCCGCGTCCGCACCTTCTACAACTCGCTCATCACCGTTCCCAACTCCATGCTCATCACGGCGTACGTCGACAACTACGGCGCGCGCCGCTACCGCCGGTGGAAGACCACCCTCTGCGTGACCTACGACACCCCGCCCGAGAAGATCGAGGCCTTCTGCGAGGGTCTCTGCGAGCTCGTTCGCCTTCACCCCTACACGCGCAAGGACTACTACCACATCTACGCCAACGAGTTCGGCGCCGCGTCGCTCAACATCCTCCTGTACGTCTTCTTCGAGGCTCCCGACTGGGGCACCGAACTCCGCGAGCGCCACCGTCTCTTCCTCGACATTCTGCGTCTCGCCAGGGAACTCGGCATCGAATTCGCCTTCCCGACCCAGACGATCCACATCGCCCGGAACACGCCCGACCACTCGGACAAGCCGGCCACGGCGCAGGACGCCCGGTCGAAGGGACAGTTCTCCGCGCGCAAGCTCGTACGCCAGGAATTCGGACCGCGCGTCCGAAAGCCCGACCCCGTCCGGATCCAGATTCCCCCCGACGTCGATCTCGACCAGTACATGAGCGAGCGCGTCGGCGGCGGCGGGGGGGAATAGTCACCCTCCGCCGAGGAACGCCGCGACGGCTCCGGCCGCGTGGACGTGGAACTGCCAGCCGAAGGCAAGCGACAGAAGTGCCACGACCAGCGCCTTGAGCGACGGCCAGTGGCCGCCCGTGTCGCCATCGAGACCCGTCAGAATGCCGATCGCCGCCAGAATCCCCAGCGGCAGGACTCCCCACGCGAAATCCGCGAAGCTGTCGAAGAACGCCAGTCTCCCCACGATCACGAAGAACGCCAGGCCGGCGAGGATGGAGATCGCGAGTGTCATGGGGTTTCCTACGGGCCGGGGTCGCCGGTATTCATTGCGGCGACGGTCGCGCCCTCGTGAATTCGAACCGCGAACGACGATAGCAGCGTCGCGTTGGCGGGCGCGATGTCAAGTCTCGCGGCGTGTTTTTTCCCGCACTTCCAACGGGTTCGTTTTCCGGGCGGAAAAAACCGAATTCACCGTCCCGATTGTGCTTGCTTTCGACACCGCCGCATCTATAGCGGACCCCAAAGGGCACAACTGACCCGACAAGAAACCGTGCGATCGAGGTCGTGTATCATGATCCCTCCCGGCTGGGAAGAGGCGGAAGAAGACGAAGAGTGGCTCGACGAGTCCGAGAACGGCCTGACCGGCGGCGGCTTCGAGCAGAACGACGATGAACTCTTCGACGACGAGGAGGATTTCGCCGACGGCGACGACATCCAGTCCGACGAGGAGGACGAACTCGAGGAACTCATCGACGAGGGCGAAGCCCTCATCGAAGAGGGGCTCTACCAGGAGGCCCTCGAAACGTTCCGCGAGGCCGCCGAACGCTACAACGAAAGCGCCGAGGCGATCTTCCACCTCGGACACACAGCAATGCTCCTCTTCTCCGACGGTGCCACCGGCAACCCCTCCTGGGAAGAGGACGACGAACTGACCTCCCTCTTCGAGGAAGCCCTCGGGGCCTTCGACACGGCTCTCGGCCTGGACGGCGAATACTACCCCGCGCTCAACAGTCAGGGAACGCTGCACTACGCCGCGGGAAACGTCAAGGCGGCCTTCGAAGCCTGGGAACTCTCCCTGGACATCGAACCCGAGCAGGAAGACATCGCCGAGGTTCTGGAGGAAGCGAGAACGCAGGCGGCCGAGGAGTAGAAGCCGCCCCGCCCGGGCCCTCCTGCTGTTTCGCCGCCACCGTCATGGAACCCTCCGACGACCTCTGCGTCTGCTTCCACGTTCCCGCCCACAAGATCGAGAAGTTCATCCGCCTCAACGACCCACAGGTCGTCTCCCAGTGCAGCGAGTGCTACAGCGCCGGCACGGGATGCGGGTGGTGCATTCCCTTCATCGAGCGCATGTTCGAGGATATCGCCGCCGGGTGCGACTCCGTCTCGACGGGAATGTCCGCCGAGGAATACCGCCAGCGGCGGCTGGAATACCTGAAGCGGCTCAGGATGGAACGCATCGCCGTCAGCAGCCGCGAAAAGGACCAGCTTCTCGACGCCCTCGAGGACCTGGAGGAATAGGTCCGCGGCAAATTCTCCTCGACGCGGGCGGGGCCCTCTCGTCCCATCCGCCAGACGCCCGACGATACCCGGCCCGGAGGCGTTCAGCCGTCCCGGGCACACTTGGGAACCCGTGAAAAAAAACCTCGTTTGGATCACGCTCTTCATCGATCTGCTGTCGGTCACAGCCCTCTGTGGCTGGTTCGTTCTGAGACCGGCGGAAGTCCGTGCCCTCGCCGGCATGGACGAGGAAACCACCGCGAAGCTGATGGAGACCATCACCGACACCGGCAACCTGGTTCTGGCCGATGCCGGCGCGGCGACCGGCCGCTCCACCGCGGGAGGAGACTCCGAGACGACGGGAACCACGCCGAGGACCGTTGGTCCGCCGCCCAAGCGTCCTTCCGGCCCTCCGCCCCCGAGGGCGAATGCCGACACCGAATCGGTGGCACGCACCGCCGCCGTCGCCGTCTCCAAGGGCATCTGGACCGGGACAATTCCCGCCGAGCCGCCGGCACCGGAGCTCTACCCCTTCCGCGTCGATCGCCGCCGATTTCCCGACGACACGAACATTCAGCTCGAAATGAGCGTACAGAACGCCTCGGGTTTCTACTGGGAGGACGCCACCATCGTCTTCAAGTCCCCCGGCTTTCCCCGTGCCGTGGCCTTCCACGTCGGAACGTGGCGAATCGACCAGGTCGCCAAGGTTACCTATGAATTCCCGCAGCGGGAACTTCAGGAGCGCGTCGAACTTCTCCGCATCGTCGCCGTGACCGGCAAGAGAACCGAATCCTCTCTCGCCGCCCACATGGGCAAACGCCGGGCCGAAATGGCCGAAATGTACGGTTCGAAGGAGCAGATCGAGATCGGACAGATCGACGTTTCACCAGAAACCGGAGAGGCGTCCGAGTTCCGCGTGATCGTCCCTGCGGCCTTCGAAGGGGTGAACACGGACATCGATCTCGCGAACCTGCCCGACACCCCCCAGGGCGCGCGCGCGAAGGAACTCATCGCCGCGGCCGGCGCTTCGGCGACGAGTGTCGCCGATTCGATCCTGCTCCTGGTGGAGAAGGTGAACGCGGACGGCTACGAGAGCGCCATGGCGGACGAGGAGAGTGCGACCCTGCTCGCGACCGCGCTGAAATCGAAGGGCGAATTCGAGAAGGCGGGCATGGACCTGGCCCTTCTTTGCAGCCGGACCGGCGATGAATCCGTGCGGGGTCTGGCCCCCGCGCTGAACCAACTGTCCGACGACCTGTTTCTCCTGATCGATTCCGTCGAAAAGCAGCTTCAGGTCATCGACCCCGAGTTCAGCCTCGCCAGCCGCTAGAGGAAGCCGTTCCTGTTGACAGCTTGCCCCCTCGGGATCACCTTGGGGATGGATCGAACGAGGAGGCACGCCCATGATCGGAACGGCTAGAACTTCAGCATTTTCAGTCCTCGGAGCCGGAATTCTCGGCGGAATGGCTCTCTTGGCCCTCTCCGGCGAGGCCTTCGCCCAAGGCGGATTCGCCGGTTTGGCGGACCCCGCCGCACTGGACACCCTGAGCGGAGCCTCCACGGGCCCCGGCGGCGGAGCCGGATACGTGGACCGCGCCCGCGGCGTGGCAGCCAACGATCCCTTTGCCGACCCCTTTGGCGGCGGTGGTGCCGATCCCTTTGGCGGCGGCGGGTTTGCAGGTGGCGGAGCCGACCCCTTTGGCGGTGGTGGGTTTGCGGGCGGCGGCGATCCCTTCGGTGGTGGCGGATTCGCCGGTGGTGGCGACCCCTTCGGCGGCGGTGCGTTTGGCGCCCAGCCCGGCCAGCAGGGCTTTCAGGCACCCCAGATTCCCAAGGTCGAAGCCGTCTACGGAACGCGCGTGGTTTGCCGCGTGACCGGCCAGATGCTCGACGACGCCGTCAAGGTCCGCGTCCTCGACACCTTTCGCGACACCTACTACGACGACGGCAAGACGGGCATGGACTACAAGGCCAACGACTTCGTCTACACCAACGTCACTCTTCGCGACGACGTGATGAGCCCCGAGGCGCACCTCGTCATGACCCGCATCATCCAGGGCCTGCGCAGTCTGGAAGCCGTCGAACCCAACGACTTCTTCAACGTCCTCGTGGCCTCCACCGACCCCCTCGCCGGCGTTCCGCAGATGGTCGATCTCGAGCGTGATCGCGACGAGAAGCTCGGTCGCTGGGCCGAGAAGTTCCTCCAGGACTTCCGCGTCGATCCCTCCGAGTCCGACGTCCAGGGCTGGGACTTCTACGAAACCTACATGCCCACCCCGCCTCTTCCCCCCCTCAAGGACATCCCGGCGGCATTCTTCCCGCCCAACGCGGACGTCGCAGGCGGGCAGGGCCAGAACGGCGGGCCAGGCGGCAACGGAGTCCAGGACGGTGTTCGCAACGCCTTCGGCGCGAACAACATTCCCGGCAACGACGCCGCCAGCAGCTCCTACTTCGGCGGTGCCGGCGGCGGCGGAGGAAAGTAGCGCCCCGCCTGACGATCTTTGACTTGTGCCCCCGAAGCATGGGGGCACATTTGTTTGCCATTCGAACCACGCGGGAAGCCGGTCTCACCAATGAAACAGCAGGCGATCGACGAGAATCTGACGCTCGTCCAGAACACTCTCGAACTGTGGCTGAGCTTCAAGCGCTTCATGCTGGTGGGATACTCCGAGACAGAGGTCTCCGCCGCCGACGAAACGGACTTCCTGGAGGTCAAGAGCTCGGTCTCCAAGAACCTGCGCGCCCTCAGCGAGCGCATTCGCGCCGTCGGCAACATCGACTACGGCGAGAAGACCATCCGCGAACTGCTCACCAAGTGCGTCTCCGTTTCCCACCTGAGGAATATTCCCAAGAGCGACCAGAAGGCGATCCGCAAGGATTGGCACAGCGTGTTCATTCGGCTCAGCCGGACCGTCGGAGCCCTGAAATTCCTCTCGGAGGGCTACCAGCCCCCTCCCGTCGGCGGTAAGACGAAGAAGAAGAAGGGCCCGACCCCCATGGTCATCGGGATCGTCGTGGCGGTGGTGATCGGAATCGCCATCGCGGCGGCGGTCTTCATGGGCCTGGTCGGCTAGTTCGGACATGGGGCGAAACGAGGGCAAATCGTGATGAATCAACGGATTTTGAAGGCATTTCTTCGTTGCGTCCGAATCCGCCAGGGCGGAACAAGGGCTTGATCGAAGGAGAGATTCCCGCAGACTATCGGCGCTTGGCCGATCGCGCGCATGCGTATTGGAGGCATTGATGCGTTCCCACGCTTCGACAGTACGATTGGCTTTGATGATCCTCGTCCTCGCGATGGGACTGACCGCCTGTAAGGCCCAGCGGGCCAAGGTGGCGCTCAACAAGAGCCGCGAAATCGTCGCGCAGCTCGAGGACCTCAACGCCCAGCTTCACGCTCCCGACGATCTCGAGCAGATTCGCTCGCTCATCGACCAGACCAGCGGCTACCTCGGGTCCGGCGCCGACGCCCAGGCCTTCGATACCGCCCGCCAGGCCAAGGAAAAGGCCGAGTCCACCCTTGCCACCGTCGAAACCGAGGAGGCGCGCCGTCTCTGGAACAAGGCCGAGGACGACATCCGCGTCGCCGACAACAACGCCGTTTCCCGCGTCGACCCCAACCGCTACGCCAGAATCAAGTCGCTGCGCGACGAAGCCGACGCCGCGCGAACCGAAAACAAGTACCGCGAGGTCATCAGGCTCTGCCGCATGGTCTCCGACGAAGTCGATACCGCGATCGCGCCCATGAAGAACGACGCGGACCGCGAGCGCATCACCGCGGAGCAGAAGCTTCAGGAGCTCAAGGCCGCCGACGGCCAGTTCTACGATCCCGAGTCGATCGTCAACGTCAGCGACATCATCACGCGCGCCGAGGAAATCACCACCGAGCAGCGCGACTACATCCTCGCCGCCAACCAGTACCGCGCAGCCATCAGCGCGGCGGAGACCGGTCTGGTCAACGTCCAGCGCCTCAAGGGCAAGGAAGCCATCCAGCGCATCGAGGAACTCCTCGCCATCGCCCTCGACGAAGGCGCCAAGCAGTTCCGCCCCGACGACTACGAAGCCGTCATCGGCCAGCTGACCAACCTCGTCCAGGACTTCGACGAGGGCCGCTTCACCCGCGTCGAGCTTTCCAGCAAGGACCTTCTCCCCAGGGCGGAAGTCCTCGTCGTCAACACCAAGCGCGACGCCGCCGACGACCGCATCCGCAAGGTCCGCACGCAGATCGGCGACTTCGTCGATGCCGGCGCCCGCGAGTACCTTCCGGGGCGCGTCGAGGTCCTCGACGGCATCCTGGCCCTTATGATCCAGATCCGCCAGGCCGACACCGAGGCCGCCTTCGACGAGGTCAAAGTGTACTTCGGCCAGTCCGAGGAGGAGTCCGCGAAGATCACGACCGCCTTCCGCGCTCTCGCCGACGAGGCGATTCGCGTGGCCGGCAACCAGCTCGACAAGACGAACTCCGTCTTCGTCGAAATGGAGCAGATCTACGAGCCCCGAACCGAAGTTCCCGCCGACATGCAGCCCTTCGAGGCATCCAAGACCGCCCGCCGCGTTCAGATCGGCAAGGACCTCGAACAGTCCCGCGACTCCCTCGAGGAGGCCCGCGTTCGCCGCGATGACGGCCGCTACCGCAGTTCCATTCTTCTCGCCCAGGAACAGGGCCGCGAAGCCGACCAGATCCTCAGCCGCATCTACGACGTCGTTTCCGGCAATGCCGTCATCGAACTCTCCAACCTCATCAGCCGCTACGAGCGCGACGGCGCCCGGGTCTACGCCCCCGATGAGCTCGCCCGCAGCATCGACAACCTCGAGTCCGTCAAGTCCGAGCGCGCCGCCGGGAATTTCTACGCCGCGACTCAGCTCGCCGCCGGCGCCCGTGCCGACATCGAACTGATGGCACGCCGCATTTCCGGCCGCGCCGTCGAGGACCTGCGCGAAGCCCGCGAACTCTACGAGGAGATTTCCCGGGGCAGAACCGCCGAAATGAGCGCGGACAAGCTGGCGGAAGTGAAGCAGCTTCTCGACCGCGCCGAAGTCGATCTCCAGCAGGACAGGCTCAAGCTCGCACTGGAGTCCGCCAACGAGGCCGCCCGCGTCGCCCGCGACGCCAAGACCCAGGCGGACCGCCAGGCGGCCGAGTCGGCCATCGCCGCCACCGACGCCACGCTCGGCCGCGCCACCCAGGCCGACGCCGCCCTCTACGCCGGTCGCGAACTGGAAAGCGCCCGCAATCTGATCGCCTCCGCCCGTTCGCTCTTCGGCAGCGAGGACTACCTCAAGGCCGAGGAACTCGCCCTCCGCGCTTCCGAGCAGGCCAACGCCGCTCTCTACAAGAAGATCAACAGCGCCGAAGCCGCCATCGCCGACGCGAAGGCTGTCGGGGGCTGGGACCACAACAGCCGCGGACTCGGCAAGGCCAGCGCCAGGACGCGCGAAGCCCTCGGGCTCATCGAGTCCGGCGACTACGGCGACTCCGCCGGCCAGGCCGATTCCGCCCGCCGCTCGGCAGAGTCGATCGCACGCTCCAGCAAGACCAACAACTACCGCGAGGCCATCGACCGCATCGAAGCCAACCTGGCGGAAGGCACCAAGCAGGGCATCAACTACTTCCAGGTCGGCGAATCCATCGACGTTCGCCGCGAACTCGCCGACATCCAGAACCGCTGGAACATCGACGACTACGACTACATCATGGCGGAACTCAACGTCCTCGAAGGCTTCCTTCGCGGCGTGCTCGACACCACCGACGACATGGTCGCCACCGTCGCCAGGCAGCAGGGCGAGCGCCTCGACTACTTCGCCGGCATGGGCGCGTCGGACTACGCCGGCGAGCTGATCACAACGGCCCGCGACGACCTGAAGTTCGCCCAGATCGACTACCGCAAGGGCCTCTACAAGTCCTCCCACAGCTCGCTGACCCGCGCCATCCGCTCGGTCAACGAGATCGAGCGCCGCCACGACCAGGAAAACTACGTCGATGCCATCGAGGCCCTCTTCGGCGAGTACGAGCTGGCCCAGTACCGCTTCCGCAACGTGCTCGCCCTCGATCCCGCCGAGCTCAAGGCTCTCGCCTTCGGCAGCGGCTCGCGCGGCAACCTGGTCGCCATCGCCGGCAACTCCAACCCCAACGAGTTCCGCGACGACGTCGACCGCATCTACTCGAAGGCGCTGAAGATCGTCCCGCCCGCCAACATGGTGCGCGTGCACGAAAGCGTCATCGAGGCCGTCAACGAGGGCCGCATCGCCGCCGTGCACTTCGAGAAGTTCATCATTCTCAACGAGGCGTCCAACGCGGAGGCGGAGCGCCTCATCGACGCCGCCTACGCCCGCATCAACGGCAGCAACCGCATCATGCGCGACCTGCAGCGCCAGTTCTTCGGCGACGAGGTCCGCTTCCGGCTTGTCAGCGCCAGCGAGATCATCCCCTCGGCGATGAACTGAGGAAAGACAGAGACACGAGCGACGGAGCGCGCTGCGAACGATGCCGAATCTGAACATCTTCCAGAGCCTGAACCACGTCCACAAGTTCGAGTTGTGGATCATTCTCGGCATCGTCGCACTCGTCGCGTACTGCTTCTACGAACTCAGGATATTCGTACCCGGAAAGAAGTAGGGCGAACCCCCGCACAACATGGCAAATCCACACCTCGAGTTGACGAACCGCATCGCCGTCGTACGCGACTACGCGGCCCTCTGGCAGCAGTTCTTCACGTTCTTCGCGGACGACAATCTGGAGGAGCGCGTCTTCACCGACCAGGAGGAGGAGGAGTTCGCCGGCGTCGTCAGCCTTCTCGTCCTCAACCACTACAAGTTCCAGGAACTGGCCCGCGGCTTCTTCGACGACGCCGAAGGCATCCTCAAGGTCCTGACGGAGGCGGTCTCCCTCGCCCATATCCGCGAGCTTCCCGCAGCGACCCTCGGCAAGATCCAGGTCGAGTGGCACACCCTGTTCATCGGAATGAACAAGGCCCTTGGCCGCCTCATCGCCGAAATCCCGCCCAAGAAGATGGCCGAGCTCCAGGCGGCCGGCCAGTTCCCCGGCGCCGGTTCCTGACCCGATTCGCGGCCACGCCGCGAATTTTCCTTTTCCACGCCCCGCGCCTGCGGCTACACGCTCGCACCGGCGCAAGCCGCCCTTCCCACCCGACCGCACGGATTCTCCCATGGCATCTCGCAACCGGCGCAAACTCGTGGCCATCGTTCTCGCCGCGGGGATGGGAACCCGGATGAACTCCCAGATTCCCAAGGTTCTCCACTCGATCTGTGGCACCGCCATGATCGACCATGTCCTGGCCTCGCTCGAACCGCTCGACGTCTCGCAGATCTACGTCGTCACCGGGCACCTTCACGACATGGTCCGCGACCACGTCGGCAGGCGCGCCCGCTGCATCCTCCAGAAGGAGCGCCTCGGCACGGCCCACGCCGTCATGATGGTGCGCAAGCACCTCGCCGGCTACGATGGCGACGTCCTCGTGATGTGCGGCGACGCGCCCCTCATCGAGACCGAGAGCCTGCGCAACCTCATCCAGCGCCGGCGCAGCCATCACACCGCCTGCGCCGTTCTCACGACCCTGCTCGACGACCCCTCCGGCTACGGCCGCGTCGTGCGCAACCGCGACGACACCGTCCGCAAGATCGTCGAGGAGAAGGACACCAACACCTACGAAGTCAAGATATCCGAAATCAACACCGGAACCTACTGCTTCGACGGCAAGGCGCTTCTCCGGGCGCTGAAGAAGGTCAGGAGCGACAACGCGCAGAAGGAGTTCTACCTTACCGACGTCGTCGAGATCCTCAACGAGTTCGGCGAGGAGGTCGAGGCCCAGGTCGCCGAAGACCCCACCGAGGTCATCGGCGTCAACAGCCGCCGCGACATGGCCATGGCCGAACGCTATCTGCGCCGCCGGATACTCAACCGCATCATGGACGCCGGCGTCACCGTCGTCGATCCAGCCACCACCTACATCGACAACGACGTCACCATCGGCATCGACACCACGATCCATCCCTTCACGATCATCCAGGGCAGGACCGCCATCGGCGTCGGCTGCGAGATCGGCCCCGCCGTCACGATGCGCGACTCCGCCATCGGCAAGCGCGTCCGCGTACGCAACGCGGTGGTGGAGGAGGCCGTCGCCGAGGACGACGTGACCATCGGGCCCTATGCCCACGTTCGTCCCGGCACGAAGCTCCGCAAGCGCTCCCGCCTGGGCACGTTCGTGGAAGTCGCCCGTACCGATCTCGGCGATGACGCCCAGGTTCCCCATCTCTCCTATCTCGGCGACGCAGGCGTCGGCTCCGACTGCTACATCGCCGCCGGAACCATGACGTGCAACTACGACGGCAACTCGACCCACCGCACGGAGGTCGGCAACAGCGCCTTCATCGGCGCCAACAGCCTTCTGGTCGCTCCGGTTCGCGTTGCCGAGCGCGCCCAGGCGCCCCACAACTCGCTCGTGGACGCCGCCCGGGCCGAGACCCTCGCCCCCGGCAACCGCACGGTCGCGAAGCCCGCCTCGCGCAAGAAGGCGACGAAGAAGAAGTCGACGCGACGCAAGAAGGCCTGACCCGCAAAGCATCCCTCAGGAGCCGTCTCCCCATGCCGCGCTACTACGATCCACCACTGATCATTCCCGGCACGGCTTCCGCCGATCTGGCCAGCAGGGTCTGCAAGTTCCTCGATATCGAACCCGGCGGTCTGGACGTTCGCACGTTCGCGGACGGCGAAACTTTCGTGAAGGTCGAGGAGAACGTCCGCGGTCGCGACGTCTTCGTCATCCAGGCCACCCAGAGCCCCACCAACGAAAACCTGATGCAGCTCCTCCTGACGCTCGACGCCCTGCGCCGCGCCAGTGCCGACCGCATCACCGCCGTTATTCCCTACTTCGGCTACGCCCGGGCCGACCGCAAGGACCAGGGCCGCGTCGCCCTCTCCGCCAAGCTCGTCGCCAACCTCATCACCAAAGCCGGCGCCGAGCGCGTTCTCGCCGTAGACCTCCACGCCGGCCAGCTCCAGGGCTTCTTCGACATCCCGGTGGACCACCTCGTGGCGGGTCCGATTCTGACCAAGTCCATCAGGGAGAAGAATCTGCCGAACTGCTGCGTGGTCTCCCCGGACGTCGGAAACGTCAAACTCGGCCGGGACTATGCCGGAAAACTGGACGTTCCGCTGGCGATTATCGACAAGCACCGGCCCCAGGCGAACGTCTCGGAGGTGAAGTCGATCATTGGAGTTACGAACATTGCGGGCCGAAACGTGCTGATCTTCGACGATATGATTGACACGGCAGGGACCATATGCAACGCAGCCACCGCCCTTCAGGCGGAGGGCGCGGCGGAGGTCTATGCCCTCGCCTCCCACGGAGTGTTCAGCGGCCCGGCCCTTGAGCGCCTCGAGAACTCGCCCATCAAGGAAATCATCGTCACCAATACGATCAGCCACAAGCCGGGTACACTGCCGGACAAGATCACCGTTTTGGACGTGGCCCCCCTCCTCGCCAAAGCCATCAACCGGATTCACGAACATACGTCCATCAGCGCGATGTTCCAGGAATAGAGCTCGACCGGGGCGATCCCCCGACTTCAAGGAGAACCACTGAAATGGCAGCAGTTGCAAGTCTCAACATCAAGGCCGAGAAGCGATCCGAGCGCGGCAAGGAACTCGCCAAGAAGGCCCGCCGGAACGGCAGAATCCCCGGCGTGATCTACGGTGCCCACGGCGAGAGCGTCGCCGTTTCGGTGGACGATCACGAATTCCTCATGCTTCGCCAGCACATCGCCGGCGAGCAGAAGCTCATCACCGTCGACGTCACCGGCGGCGCCAGCGAGTCCGCCTTCATCAAGGACCTCCAGCGCGAGCCCGTCTCCCGCAAGGTCATCCACGTGGACTTCCTCCGGGTGAACCCCGACGAGGAACTCACCATGCCCGTCCACGTCAAGGTCGTCGGCTCCTCGCCGGAAGGCGTCCGCGAGGGCGGCCTCCTCGAGCAGCTTGCCCACGAGGTCGAAGTCACGGCCCGTCCCGGCGACATGCCCGGCCACATCGACGTGGACCTGACGAACCTGAAGGTCGGCGAGTCGGTCCACGTGTCCGAACTCCCCGCGCTTCCCAACGCGAAGTACGCCAGCTCCCCCGATCTCGCGCTCTTCACGATCATTTCGAAGGCGAAGGTCGAAGCCGACGCCGCCGCCGCCGACGCCGCTGCGGCACCCGCCGAGCCGGTCGCCGAAGAGGGCGCTGCGCCGACGGAAGAGAAAGAGAAGAAGGACTGACCGCAAGCCGGTCCCGTTCCCGCCATTCCCGAGCGCGCCGGCTTCCGGCGCGCTCGTTGTTTTTAGGCCTGCTCTCCCTTGCCACTCGCCGCCCTGCGGACCACCGTTGCGCATCATGCAGCTTCCCGAAATCGTTCTCTTCTCCCTCACCCTTCTGGCGCTCGCCGTCGTACTCGGCCTGCTCCTTTCCGTGCGGTCGCGCCAGCGGTCGGCGGGCGATCTGGAGCGGCGGCTGAGCGACGAGCTGCGCGGATCGCGCGACAGCTTCGAGCAATCCCTCCGCAGCGTCTCCGATTCCCTGGGCCTCAAGTTCGACGCGCTTCAGACGCGCCAGGCCGAGGCCATCGCCAAGGGCTCGACCGCACAGGAGGAACGCCTCGACAAGGTCGAAGCCGCACTGCGCGACTTCTCCGAGAAGCAGAACCGCCAGGTTCTCGAACAGGCCGAAAAGTCATCTGCCGCGTTCACGGCGCTGCAGGACCGCGTGACGAAATCCCTCGCGCAGTTCGGCGAGGGCCAGACCGACGCCCAGACTCTCGCGCGCCGCGAACTGACGGACGCACTGACCGCCCTGCGCAAGTCCGGCGACGAGTCCCGCGAAGCCCAGACCAGGCTCTTCGAGGCCCTTCGCGTCGATGTGCGCAAGAGTCTCGACGCTATCCGCACCGACAACGAGCAGCGGCTCGAAAAGATCCGCCTCACCGTCGACGAGCGTTTGCAGGCCACGCTCGAAAAGCGCCTCGGCGAATCCTTCCGCCAGGTCAGCGAGCGCCTCGAACAGGTCCACAAGGGCTTGGGCGAAATGCAGAACCTCGCCCAGGGGGTCGGCGATCTGAAGCGTGTCCTCACCAACGTCCGCTCGCGCGGCACCTTCGGCGAGGTCCAGCTGCACGCCCTCCTGGAGCAGGTTCTCGTTCCCAGCCAGTACGAACTGAACTGCGCGACCGTGCCCGGCAGCAACGACCGCGTGGAATTCGCGATCCGCCTGCCCGGCCGGGACGACGACGACACCCCGCTGCGGCTCCCCATCGACGCGAAGTTCCCCCAGGAGGACTACATCCGCCTCCAGCAGGCCTCCGAGGCCAACGACGCCGTCGCTCTCGACGCCGCCCGCAAGGCGCTCGGCAACCGCATGATCGAGGAGGCGAAGCGCATTCGCTCCAAGTACGTCTCGCCGCCCCACACCACCGACTTCGCGATTCTCTTCGTCCCGACGGAAGGGCTCTTCGCCGAGGTCCTCCGGATGGAGGGCGTCGCCGAGCGCATGCAGACGGACTGGCAGATCGTGCTCGCCGGCCCGACGACCCTCTATGCGGTCCTCAACAGTCTGCAGATGGGCTTTCGGACGCTCGCCATCGAGAAGCGCAGCAGCGAGGTCTGGAAGATTCTCGGCGCAGTGAAGACGGAGTTCGGCAAGTTCGGCGCCGCCATCGACGCCGTCGGCAAGAAGCTGCAGGAAGCGCAGAACAAGCTCGAAGACACTTCGCGGCGGTCGCGCGTGATGACGCGAAAGCTCCGCGACGTCGAGGAGCTGCCGGACCAGCAGACCGGCGGCCTGCTGCCCGAACTTCACGACGCGGACGCCGACCCCGACGACGAGTAGGCCGGTCTACCGGATCGGCCCGTCGATCCAGGGGCGGCGGCCCGGCTGCGCCTCGTCCAGGTCCTCCAGAATCTCCGCCGCGCGCATCTGAATGCCTTCCGGCGTCAGGTTCGGCGCCTCCATCTGCAGATCGACGCTGTGGCCGGAGAGCTCCACCTGCATCTTCGAGACGCGGGCGGGGGAGAGGTCGTAGTTCTCCAGCCACCGCAGCACCGCTTCCGGCCCGACGTTGTACCAGCGGGCGACGTGGTGCGCGTTCGGAAAGCGGTACGTCCCATCCGGCTGGAACCCCAGATAGTAGTACGCGAAGAGTTCGACGCGGCCTGGCTTCGGCTTCTCGCTCAATACAGGCTCCAGTTGTCGATGCGCGTGTCGCAGTTCGCCGGAGAGATCCCGAAGAAGACGAGCACGCGCTCCATGACCTCGTCGCGCGTCGCGTCGTCGACGATCGTCTCGAACCCGAAACCCATGTTCACGAGCTTGCCGGGCGACGTGCCTCCCGGGAACGTCCCGGCGAACTGAACGGCGGCGTAGTTGGACCCGTTGTAGGCGAGCGCCGCCGTCGAACCGCCCGAGAGCGCCAGCACGTCGGGGAATTCCGCCCGGTACGTCGGGCCGGTGCCGTCGTCGAAGGCGAACGCCAGACCGTCGAGGATCGAGCCGGAAACGCCGCTCACCGTATAGTCGTTCGAGTCGTCGGACACGTAGTCCGCCTTCAGGAAGTCGTTATAGAACGCGCGGTCGGAAGACATCGGTCCCGACGGACGGTCCAGGTCCCAGCCGATCTCCGCGCCCGAAACGAAGAGCGCGCCGCCGCCCTGCAGGTACGCGCTCACAAGCGTCTGCTCCGCGTCGGAGAACGACTCGTCCTGCGTCGATTCCTCCGACGCCACCCAGATCACCGCCGCGTAGTCCATCAGGTCCACCGTCGAGCCAAGCTCCTCGTTGGCGCACGTGTCGACGCCTGCCTGAAACGCGGAGACGCTCTCGCCGTTGATCGCGGCCCAGGCGTGGGGCTGCGGATTCTGGGAGATATTGTCGCGGTCGAACGCATCCACCACCAGGACCTGGAATCCGAACGGACCGGGAAGCCCCCTCCTCCCCGCCACGGCGGTGAAGGCGTTTCGGAAATGGTAGACGTCGGACCAGGGGCTGGGCGCGTCGGTGTCGGAAAGCGCGCGAACGCGAAACGAGACTCCTCCGTCGCACATCGCGGTGTAGTACGGCGCCGAGAAGAGGTCCTCGACGTATTCCGTCGTCCCCGCAGTCAGCGTCGCATCGTCGGCGAGCGTGGTCCAGGTCTGCCGGTCCTCGCTCGCCTGAAGCTCGAAACCGTCGGTCGATCCGCCGCCGCTGCTCCACGAGACGCGCACGGTCTCCGCCAGAGCGTCGTAGATGACCGAGCGAATCGTCGCAGCCGGAGCGGTGGGCGCCGCCACCTGCGTCGCGGTCTTGTAGATCCAGCCCACGGGATCGAACTCGACGTCCGCGACCGTACCCGAAGCGGGCGTGACGGTGAACGACTGCGGGTTGGTGTCGTTGTGGAGAGTGACGGTTTCCGTTCCGCCGCCGGCAAGCGACAAGCGGACGTCGATCGGCATTTCGAAGAACGTGCCGGACTGGCTGATATCGACGCGGATCGAGTTCCCCGCCGCGGGCACCCACGACCACGTGTAGTTCGGGCGGCTCGTGCCGTAGACCCACTCGTCGAAGAACCAGTCCAGTTGCGCGCCGTGCGCCGCTTCCATCGCGTCCTCGAAGTCCTGCGTGATCACCGTTCCGTAGGCGTGCGCCGCCAGATAGTCGCGCGCGTCCTGGAAGAACGCGGCGTCGCCCATGACGCCGCGAAGCATGTGCAGCACGAGCGCGCCCTTGCGGTAGACCAGACTTCCCTGGAACGCGTCCGCGTTCGTATTCACGAGCGGCGTGTCGTTGTTGATCGAGGATCCCATCCAGGCGGCGATCTGGGCGAAGTACGCGGAGGGCCCCGTATCGTACTCGTAGTACAGCGCCTCGCAGAGAGTCGCCCAGCCCTCCTGCAGCCAGAGGTGGTCGAACGTGTCGTTCGTGACCTGGTTGCCGAACCACGAGTGCGCCAGTTCGTGGATGTTTCGGCGCGACTTGCCCGGCTGGGCGACGCTCAGAAGATTGCCGTTGTTGATGCTGGTGGCCGTCTGGTGCTCCATTCCGAAGCTGCCGCCCCACGTCGCGGTGACGTATTTCTCGTCGAGAAACGCGTACTCGCCGAAGGTCTGCGCGAAGAACGCCAGGATGTCCGTCGTGTTCGCCAGAAGCGGCACCTCGGTTCCGTTCGGAATCTCGCCCGGCCAGGTGTAGTGTCCGACCTCCATCGTCGTCACGGCGTCGAGCGCCGTGTACGTCGTCGAGTCGTAGTCGAAGTTCGTGCATGCGATCGACACGAGATACGTGGGCAGCGGATGGGACTCGGACCAGTTGTAGCGGTGAAGCCCCCCGCCCAGACTGTCGATCCCCGTCAGCACGCCGTTCGAAACCGGGATATAGGCCGTCGGGCACGTGATGCTGATGTCCGCCGTGGCCTTGTCGTCGGGGAGGTCCTTGCAGGGAAACCAGTACCGCGCGTTGTAGGGCTCGTTGAACGTGTAGATGACGGGGTGCCCGCTGCCGTTGTTGGATGTGCGGTTGAACACGTTGAGTTGGAACGCCCCCGCGCTGTTGTCCGGCGTTCCGGAATACGCGATGCGAACGGTTCGCTGGTCGCCCGTGTTGATCGGCGCGGGCAGGGTCGCGTGCAGGCGGCCGCCGGACTGCGACACTCCCAGCGCCGTCCCCCCGGGCTGCAGCGTGACGGACGAAACCGCCAGGGCCCCGCCGTTGTTCTGGAAATCCAGCACCACCTGCGAAACCCCGTCGTCCGTCGCTTCGACCGTCACGTCCACGGTGGCGGCGGTGATCGAGGGGCTCGCCATGTTCAGCGTGATGTCGATGTCGTAGTGAAGAACGTCGATTCGCGCCTGGTCGGGGTGCGTCGCCGGAGCGGCCTTCGCGGCCTTCGTCGCCGGGGGCGCGAAGGCGTGGTTGAAGTGAACCTCCTCGAACGAATCGAGAAGCGAAAAGACCATGACGCCCGAAACCGCTCCGGTCGGCGTCGCATCGACCGCCAGTTCGTTGGTTCCGCCCGTCAGCGTCAGCGGCGCGATGCGATACAGCCATCCGCCCTCGGCAGGCATCGGCGCGGAAAGGATCGGCGAGCCGTTGATCGAAATCCGCGGCGCCTCATCTCCGGATGCCGCGACGTGGACGGCGTAGAGAGTGTCCGCGTTCAGGGACTCTTCGGAGACGTCGAACGCGAAGGTTCCGCCGCTCTTCGCCGGCGCGGGCACGGCGAGAGGCACGTCGCGCGCCTCCATGTCGGGGATCGTGAACGCACCGGCGGCGCCGGCCAGCACGGCCATCGCAAGCGCGGCGCCTGGGATAATACGTGTCTGCATGTGGTCCTCCTCCAGGAGTCGAATCGACGAAAACCCTTCGGCGCCCCGCGGACTCGCGCAAGCGGGACTTTAGGCCCGGCTGTCGGGAGCAAGAACGACGACTTCGTCCGCCTCTCCGAAGAGTATCGGGCGATCGCGATCGGGGTTCAACTCGACGCCGCCACCCGGCTCGGAGCACTGGGACGCGATCCGGATTCCCAGGGCGATCGGACCTGCGGCGGCAACGACCCTCTGGATGTCCGGGAAGGAGACGGGCGTCCCCGCCTCCACGAAGTCCGATGCCGGAACGAACATGATCTCCGCGCCGCGCGGACCGAACAACTCGTCGAACACGACCCCCAGTTCCCTCCGCAGCGCCACCTGCACCAGCAGATAGCTGATCAGCATCGGACTCAGCACGACCTCCGCCGTCCTCGCCGGAAAGAGCATCCGGTTTTCGCGGTCGATCAGCTCCATCACGATCGGCGGCCGCTTCGCTTCGCCCTTCAGCGTGTGATCGAGCAGGAGGCAACCCAGCACCGTTCGGGCATCGCGCTCCTCCACGCGGCGGAACCGGTCGGACGCGACGAGCACCACGCTGTCGAACGATTCGGGTTTCAGACCCGCCAGGACGGCGGGAACGGCGAAGTCCCCGTCCACATGCGTGATGGAAAGTCGTGCCGTTTCGACGCCGAAGGCCGCGATCTCCTTCTCGCGCTTCTTGGGCGACACGATCGAGCAGACCGTCACGTCGTAGGATTCGCCTTCGAAACTGCCGAGTTCGCCCAGCAGACTGACGGCTTTGTGGCTCCACCCCAGCAGCAGCACCCTGCGGGCGGCCTGCGCACTCGCCGGGAAAGACTCGCGTGCCGGAGCGGCGGCGCCATCCGTCTGCCACTCCTCCGGCATGCAGTCCTCGAACCTCTGCGCCAGCACGATGATACTGTCCCCCGCTTCGAGCTCGAAGTCCTGCGGCGGATTCAGGTACGAACGCAGGTCGTCGTCCGTGCCGCGAACCACGCCCAGGAACACGCCGCGCTTCAGCCCCGCGTGGATTCCCCCGACGCGTTTTCCGGCGAGCTCCGGAGCAGTGCGCACGAAGACCTCCTGCCCGTGGTTGTGCGCCAGCATTTCGGTGACGATGTGCGTGTATCCCGGGCGGCGGACCGCCTGGGCCATGATGCGGGCCACCAGGGCGTCCGACGCCAGGATGTCGATCCGGTCGCGGTACGCCATTCTCGCGATGGGAACCTTCCGCGCGTCGAAGACCTCCGCCACGATCGACGGCGGACGCTGGCCCGGCTTGACGATCAGATTCCGCTCCACGCTGAGGATCGCCTTCAGGATCCGCGTGTCGTTCGCGATCGTTTCCTCGCCGGCATAGTCCTCGCCCGGCAGAATGATCGCCGCCGCGTTGTCGAAGTCCGCCCGCCGCAGATGGTCGACGCTCAGCATGTTGCCCGACCGCAGCGTGATTCGCCGCTCGTTCCACCAGGGCCCCAGGTCCTCCTGAAGCTCGACGCGCAGCTCCGCCGTCACCTGGTCCACCAGCAGCACGACGTTCAGCGTCCTCGAATCGAGGTCCAGCAGGAAGCGCTTCATCCGCCCCTCCGACATCATCAGCGCGCGGAGCACGTCCGCCGTCCGGCTCGTCCATCCGAGAACCAGAATGTGGTTCTTCTGAACGAGCGGCGTTAGCCCCATCTCCAGCTTCTTGATGCGGTCGTTCAGCCACTGCGTCATGATCGCGATCAGCGCGCCCATGAACAGCACGTATCCGGAGACCGTCACGATCGTCGAGATGATACGCAGCGTCATCCCCTCGTCGTCCCCCAGATAGCCGGGGTCCGTCATCCGCAGGAACGCCCACCAGACCGCGTGCCCCGGCGATTCGAATCCGCCCGTCAGAATCGCCGCCAGCAGACCCGCCACCAGCGAGATCGCCGCGATACCCGCCGAAATGATCATCAGCCGGAAGATCGCGCCCCGCAGAATCATGCGCTCCAGAACGAAGCGGATGCGGTTTCGCACCCGTCGCGCCGCGTAGTAGCCCTGGTTCACGAGCCATTCCGCCTCGCGCGCCGTTCCCGTCGCGACGCTGCGCGCGGCCTTGTCCGTCGCCTCGATGGCGTTCTTCGCGCTCTTCAGTGGGTCGCTGCTCATGGCACCGTTCCGTGGTGGTTTCTATTCGTTCCCGCCGGCGCCGACTTCGAATCCCGCCAGCCGCTCCAGCGCCAGCACGAGACCGTGGTTTCCCCTGTCGCCGTCCCCTGCCCGCTGAAGCGTCCGATACAGCTGGAAGATGAGTGCCGTCCCCGGCAGGGGAACGCCGAGTTCGTCCGCCGTTTCCAGCACCAGCCGCAAGTCCTTCTGCAGCAGGTCGATCGTGAAGCCCGGCCGGAAGTCCCGGTCGAGAATCTGCGGCCCCCGGTTGCTCAGCATCCAGCTTCCCGCCGCACCGTCCTTCACCGCGTCGAGAGTCTTTCGCAAATCCAGCCCGCCGGCCTCCGCCAGAAGGAACGCCTCCGCCATCGCCAGCGTCGTTCCCACCACCAGCGTCTGGTTCACCGCCTTCACCAGTTGTCCGGCGCCTGCCGGACCGACGTGCGTGACGGCCTTCCCCATCGCATTGAAACACGGCATCGCCCGTTCGATGTCTTCCGCTTCGCCCCCCGCCATGATGCTCAGGGTTCCCTTCGCCGCCCCTTCCGAACCGCCGCTGACGGGCGCATCGACGAACCGGACTCCGCGCCCGCGCAATTCCTCCGCGATGCGTTTCGTCTCGCCGGGCGCGATCGTGCTGTGATCCACGACGAGCATTCCCTCCCGCGCGCCGCGGGCGACGCCCTCCTCGCCGAAGATCACCTCGCGGACGTCGGGCGTGTCGCTCACGCAGACGAGCACGATGTCGGAAGCCTCCGCCACCGCACGCGGCGACGCCGCGCGCTTTGCGCCTTTCGCCCCGAGCGCCTCCGACTTCGCAGGCGTCCGGTTCCACACCGTCACGTCGAATCCCGCGCCGAGCAGGTTCGCCGCCATTCCCCCGCCCATGATGCCAAGACCGATGAATCCGATACGTTCGCCCATGCGACGATCCTTTCGGGTACGATGCCCCCCATGCAACAGCCGCCCGCCCCGATGCGCAACCACGACTGCCATCCCGCTTGAGGCCCTGCGCCGGACCGGGTCCGATGGTCCCCATGTTCGCAGAACTCGCCTCCGTCGGCTACGGCCTGGTTTCCGCCGCATGCTGGGGTTCCGGCGATTTCAGCGGGGGAGTCGCGTCCAAGCGCACCAGCGTCTACGCCGTCGTCGTGCTCTCTCAGTTCATCGGCGGCTCGCTGCTGCTGGTGCTCGCGCTTTGCCTGGCCGGCGCCTCGCCGGGTCTCGCCAACATGGCGGTCGGAGCGGTCGGCGGCGTATCCGGCGGCATCGGACTGCTCGCGCTCTACAAGGGACTCGCCGAAGGCCGCATGGGAGTCGTCGCGCCCCTGGCGGCCGTCGTCACGGCGCTGATTCCGGTGCTCTTCGGCTTTCTGACGGAAGGACTTCCCGGCATCGTCACGATCGCGGGCTTCGCGCTGGCGCTTCCGGCCGTTTGGCTGCTCGCCTCTTCGCGCGAGACCGGCGGATTGCGGATGGCCGACCTCCTCCTTCCCTTCGTCGCGGGATCGGGGTTCGGGTGCTTCTTCGTCCTGATCGGCAGCGTCGCGGCCGAGGAAATCCTCTGGCCGCTCGTCTCCGCGCGCATGACCTCGGCCCTCGTCCTGACGGTTGTGCTGCTCGCGCTGAAGCCCGCTTCGCTCAAGGGCCCCTACGCGCCCCATCTTCCGCTCATTCTTCTCGCCGGCCTCTTCGACACCGGCGGCAACACCTTCTTCGCGCTGGCCGCGCGCACGGGGCGCCTCGATATCGCTGCGGTCGTCGCCTCGCTCTACCCGGCGGCGACCGTTCTGATGGCGCGGGTGGTTCTGAAGGAAAAGCTGACGCGGCGCCAGATGGCAGGCTTTACCCTGGCACTGACGGCTCTCGTCCTGATTGCCTCGTAGAGGCCCTTTCAGGTTGCGGGAGCCTGTCGGTTCGTCCATACAGGGCGAAACCACCCGGCAAGAGGTTCTCCGATGAAGAGACCACCGTATTCGTGGCCCCTGGCCGCGGCTTCCATGCTGCTCGCCGCCCACGCGTTTTCCGCGACCATCACCTGGGACGGCGAAGGAGCCGACAACGACTGGCTGACGCCGGAAAACTGGAGCGACGACGTCGTGCCGGGTCCGGCGGACGATGTGGTCTTCGACGGCACATCCTCGAAGGACGCGGATATCAGCGGCGGAACCATCGACGTCGGCAGCTTCACGATGCAGCCGGGCTACGGCGGGACGCTCGTCTCGGTGATCGCCGCAGACATCCGCTTTCGCGGCGACTTCATTCAGAACGGCGGAGCCGTCAACTGGACGTTCAGCGACCCCGTCTTCGACGGGAGCATGACCGTCAACGGCGGAACCTTCCAGGGCGGCTTCGCCCGCTTCACCTTCACCGGAGCCGGGGACTTCACCCTCGCGCTGAACATTCCGGTCGAGAAGATCGGTGCCATCGACATCCAGGCCGCCGACGGTGTGACGGCGACCATCGGCGGGAACATCGACACCGACCAGCTCTTCATGCGGGACTCCGCCGACGCGACTCTCGCCATCGAGGGGAACCTGACTCTCACCAGGTACCAGGAACGCATTCTCAACCAGTTCGGAACCATCGCCGTCCGCAACGGAGGCGTGTTCGATATCGGCGGAGTCGGCCGCATCGACAGCCGGTTCCCCATTACTCAGGAATCCGGCGGTATCGTTCGCGGCTTCGTTCGCGGGGCCTCCTTCACCGATGCGGACGGAGTTCCCGTGACCTCGCCCGGAGCCGTGACGGATGTCCATGTGACGCTGATCGACCCCGACGAGGGACTCGACGATCTCGCCACCGAATCGGTGGAAGTCACGGTGTCCAGCGACTCGACCGGCGATTCCGAGACGATCGTTCTCCAGGAACTCGACGACCGGTTCATCACGTTCCGCAACGTGGCGGCGCTTCCCGTCGCGAACGGCGTCGCGGTGCCGGGCGACGGCACGCTCCAGTTCGACGGCGCCGAGAACCTGACGCTTTCCTACACCGACGACGAGGACCCTCTCGACACGTTCACGCGCCCGCTGGTCCGGACGGAGTACGTCTGGGACAATGGAGGCGCGGACGACCGGTGGTCGACTCCGGAGAACTGGACCACGGACGAGACGCCCCTGGTCTACGATCCCGTTCGGTTCGACGCGACCTCCACCGCCGACTGTCTGATGCGGAGCGAAATCCTCGGCGCCGGGCCGATCGTCATCGACGCCGCCTATACGGGCGAGATCGCGTCGAACACGGCCTCGGGTCTCGGACAGCTGCATTGCGGCGGTATTTCGCAGCACGGCGGCACCTTCGACATGGGCAGGATCGACTATCGCCTCTATGGCGATTTCACCCTGACCGGCGGCGTCACCGATGCGGAAGATGCCGGCTTTCGGATTCTGGACCCTGTGACGATCACGATCGATCCCGGCACCGACCCCTTCACGATCGACACGTTCCTCGCCGAGACCGTGCCCGGAGCCGACGTGACGCTGGAAGGAACGATCCACCACACGGGCTTCTTCCAGATTCTCGACCAGTCCTCCACCGTCCGCGTCGCCGACACTCTCGTGGCGGGTCCCTCGTCGCTCTTCCAGATATTCAGCGGCACGACCGTCGTCGTTCAGGACGGCGCGCTCTACGACGCGACGGGATTCGGCAACTTCAACCAGAACGGCGCCATCGTCGAGGAGGGAACCGGCATCTTTCGCCGCAACGCCGAATCCATCGCCTTTACGGACGATTCCGGAAACCTCGTCACCTTCGTCAACCCCGGCGGAGATGTTCACATCACGCTCGTGGACGGCGACGAGAGCAAGGACGGCACGGTGATCGACGAAACCACCGTCGTCGTGTCGAGCGACTCGACCGGCGACTCCGAAACCCTCGTACTCCAGGAAGTCGATACCCGCGACACGAGATTCCGCAACGTCACGGGGCTTCCCACCGCAGAGGGCGCCGCGAATCCCGAAGACGGAGTGCTGCAGCACGATGGCGTCGAGAACCTGACCGTCGACTATATCGACGACGAGGACCCCGCCGACACGATCATGGCCGTTCTGCGGCCCGCCCCGTTCATCTGGGACGCCGGGGGAGTCGACAACGCGTGGACGACCCCCGAGAACTGGAACCAGGACGCCGTTCCCGGCGTGTTCGACAGCGTGATCTTCGACGGAACGTCATCGAACGACTGCGTTCTTGGCAGTCAGCCGATCACCATCGGGAACGCGACCATCGAACCGGGCTACGGCGGCGTCATCGATCTGACGGACTGCGACTGGGAGATCAACGGCAGCATCGTCGCCAACGGCGGAACCTTCGACGTCGCCAACAGCCAGCTCTTCGTCAGCGTCAACGCCGACTTCTCCGGCGCGGCCTTCACCGGCGCCACCGAGGGATTCCGCCTCAGAATGGACGACGACTTCGACAGCGTCGTCACGTTCCCCAACGGGCCGTTGACGATCGGAAGCGTCTTTACCGCCACGGCCCCCGTCAAGAACATGACGATCTTCGGGGACCTCTCCTTCGCATCGAGCACGAGCTACAACAACGGCGGCCCGATCCAGCTGGAGGGCAGTATCGAAATCCTCGGCCCGGCCGCGCAGTTTCGGATCGAGTCCCCCACCACCCAGTTCTTCGTCAACGACGGCTCGGTGCTCGATCTCCGCAACGCCGACGAGGTGTCGAACGCGGGGACGCTGATCGATCCGGGCACCGGAGTCATTCTTCGCAACGCCACGTCGCTCTTCGTCGCCTCCTCCGACGGCACCGCCGGCGACGCGTTTCTCGGCGGCGCACTTTTCGTCAGTATCGTCGACGAGGACGAGAACACCGTCGGGAGCGTGATCGACACGGTCGAAATCGTCGTGACGAACCCCGTCAGCGGCGATTCCGAGACGCTTCAACTCTCCGAAACGAACGTCATGTCGGAAACGTTTCTCAACACCGTCGGGCTGCCCATCGCCAGCGGAGCGACCGTGGCGGAAGACGGCGTGTTGCAGGCCCAAATCGGCGACATGATCGAAATCGACTACACGGACGCGGAGGACCCGGCGGACGTGCTGGGGATTTCCGCCACCGTGAGGGCCCCGCCCGCGGACCTGTGGGTGCTTGAGTAGCGCCTACTTGATCGCCATGCCGTTGCCGCGCGGCGCCTCCAGCTCGTGGTACTCCACCAGCGCCTTCGCGAACGCGGCGCCGACCTCGCGGTGCGTCTCCGGCGTCTGCGGCGCGTTCGGCGTCGGCCCGTGAAACTGCCGGTTGTACGTGCCCTCGGGGGTGAATGCCTGTACGCCGTGGTTCTTGCGCTGGCTGTGGTACGCCAGGCGCGAGTCGTTCGACGAGGATTCGCCCCCGTCGGCGTCGAAGTGCGGCGCGAAGGACTCCACCAGTCCCAGGAACTCCCTGCTGATGGCGTTGTATTCCACCGACGACGTCGATACCGCCGCGTGAAACGCGAAGTGCGGGGACCCGCCCGACGTGCTGTGGAAGTCGAAGAACCACGAGTAGTCGTTGTCGCCGGCCGCCCACGCGTCGATCGCCTGTCTCGCGAGAACCACCTCCGGCGAGTCCGCCATCGTCGCGCTGCCGTCCCACACGCGGTTCAGGTTCACCCCGTGGAAGTTGTCGCGATAGTTCCCCGCCGTCGCGCCGTCGGGATTCATGAACGGAACGACGTTGACGAGCGCATTCGCCCGCAGCGCGCGCGCCTCTTCCGCGTCCGACAGCAGGAAGTCCATGAACCCCTCCATCGTCCACGAGCCCGTGACCTCTGCGGCATGCTGCCGCGCGATGACCCAGACGCCGATCTTGCCTTCCGGCCCGGTGGAGGGGTCGGTAATGCGAAACAGTGTCATGTCGCGTCCCTGGATGCTCTGGCCCAGAACCGTCGATTCCGCGTGCGGGTGCGCGGCCCACTCGGGAATCTTCGTCTCTGCGCGCGAGAAGGGATAGGGGTCGTGGAACGCGATGCGCTCGGCGTTCGTCTGGAACGTGTGCGCGAAGGTGTAGGTCGTCGAAGTGCGCGACGTGGCCCCCGTCGTTCTCGTCCAGGTCTCGCCGTCGTCGGTGGAGAACACCGGAACGGCCGTCGACCAGTGCGACGGAACGTTCGTGTCGCCTGCGTTCACGATCGTGAAGGTCAGCGTCTGTCCTTCGGCGCCGTTCGCCGCGAAGTAGAACCACTGCCGGTCGTCCGAAGCCGTGTCCGGCTCGATGGCGAAATCGTATGCGCCGGGCGCCGTCTCGGTGAATCCCGTCGCGTTGCCGCACTCGAAGGAACTGTCGAACGTGATCTGGGCCGTGGCCAGGGTCGGCGCGAACGCCAGGGCGAGCAGGATCGAAGGTTTCATGCGAAGTCTCCTCTGCCCCGTTTCCTGGCGGACCGGGCGACCCCGGGTCCAGCCATGATTGCACTTGGTCTGGTGCCCGTGCGCGGGCCAGGATTCCCGAGCCAATGCCGAAAGGACGCCTCCCCGTGCGACTAGCCGCTCTCGCCCTGATTCTGCCCCTCTCTCTTGCCGCCGTCGCGCCCGCGCAGGACGCCTCCCGGCCCCTCTCCCTCCCCGAGCAGTGGGTCACCTCGGACGTCGCCGCCGAATCCGACCGCTACTCCGTCGTCGTCGAGGCCTTCCCCTCCACGCTTCTCGCCGAAGCCGTCGCCGGATCGCTCCGCGAACTGGGCTGGTCGCCCGTCTTCATCGACAAGACCGACGACGCCTCCCGCGTCCTCGTGGGGAACCTCGACAGCAGTGCCGACGCCCGCTTCCTCGCCGAAGAGCTTCGTCTCCAGCGCATAGCCGACGCGCAAGTCGCGACCCTGGGCCGCGAGCGGCCCGACCAGGAGGGCATGGAAGGCCCGCTTCTTCCCCCCTACGTCGATCGCCACAAGGACGGCAGCAAGACGCTGCGGCTGAATGAAGTCCTCCCCGTCCTCGAAACCATCGTGGACCGGACCCCCGATCCCGCCCACACCCAGCTCGTTGCCCGGTTGGCGGACCTGACGACCGGCGCCCCCGAAACGGAGAAGGGCCCCGCCGCCGCCGCGTTCGCGCGCCATCTTCTCGCCGGCCACACCGAACCCGATATCGCCCTTTTTCTCGCCGCGAAGGTCGCGTCCCGCGAATGGCCTGCGGCCACCAACGAAGACCGCCTCTTCTGCTCCGAACTCGCCGCCGACCTTCTCGCGGAGCACCGCCGCGACTGGCATGCCGCCTGGGCATCGACGCGCGCCCTGCTTGCCGATTCCCACCGCACCCGCGAGGGTCGCTCCCGCGACCTGCTGCGCCGGGCGGCTCTTGAAATCGAGCTCGCGGCGTCCGGCGGGACGCCCAAGCCCTCGTGGCCGACCGTTCGCGCCACGCTTCGCGAGTCTTGGGACAACGCCGCGAAGACCGACTACCGCACGCTGGCGTCCATCGAACTGGTCTATCTGAAGACCTTTGCCTTCGCCGGCGACTGGGACAGCGTCGAACTGCTGGCCGACGACTTCGTCAGCCGCCACAGCCGGAACGCGCCCGGCGAAACCGCCGCCGCCCGCATCTGGCTCGCGCGCTCCCTGGAACGCCGCGAGGCATGGGACCTGGCGCTCACGCAGATCGACCGCGCACTCAATGCCGCTGTGCTCCCCGAGGAGCGCATCTACATGGGATTCGAACCCTGGAACCGGCGGGCCGTTGCACTTCGCTGGCGCGCCCACTTCAACGAGTTCATCATCGAGGCCGACATCGCGAAGGCCGCTCAGTCCGCCGAGTGACCCGCGTCCGCCCGCTGCGGACCCTTCCACGCCATGTCGTGGCGCAGCGGAATGTCCAGCGATTCGAGAACCTTCATCACCATGAAGTCCACCAGGTCGTCGATCGTCGCGGGGTTGTGATAGAACCCCGGCATGGCGGGAATGACGTGCGCACCGGCGTCCGCCAGCGTCGCCAGATTCCGCAGGTGAATCGACGAGAGCGGGGTCTCGCGCGGAACCACCACCAGCGGCCGCTTCTCCTTCAGGAAACAGTCCGCGCATCGCGTCAGCAGATTGTCCGAGTACCCGTGCGCCATCGCCGCGACGGTCTTCATCGAGCACGGCATCACGATCATCGCCTTCGCGCGGAAAGTCCCCGACGCCATGGGCGCCGCGATGTCGCGAACGTTGTACGTGCGAATCCGGTCGCGCGCTTCCTCGTCCGTCAGCTTCAGCCACCGCGTCAGAGGCGTCGACGGGCTCGCGCCCTCGATCCCCAGCTCCGCCTGCATCACCTTCCAGGCGCTCTGGCTGACCAGCAGATGCACCTCCCACCCGAGACGGACGAGCGTCTCCACGAGCCGCGTTCCATAGACCGTTCCCGACGCGCCCGAAATCCCCACGACGATTCGCTGCTCGGTCATGGCGAGGGTTTCTCCCCGATGTGGAGGACCGCGATGCCCATGCTCAGCTCCGAAAACCGGATATTCCCCAGCCCCGCTTCGCGCATATCCCGGGCCAGTTCGCGGGGCGACGGCCACGCCAGGACCGAGCGGCTGAGATAGCGGTACGCCCCCGAGCGACTGATGAAATCCCCCAGCAGCGGCAGGATGTGCTGAAAATAAAGAAGATAGATGGCTCTAAAGAGCGGGTTCGAGGGCGTCGTAAAGTCCAGCACCGCCAGCCGCCCCCCGGGCCGCAGCGTCCTGGCCATCTCCCGCAGACCCGCACGGTAGTCCGCCATGTTTCGGAGGCCGAACCCGATGGTCACCAGGTCGAAGCTTTCGTCGGGAAAGGGCAGCCGCAGTCCGTCGCCTTGGAGCACCGGGGGAGCCTGCTTGCGGCGGGCAAGCTCCAGCATCGGCAGGCAGAAGTCAACTCCATATACTTGACAGCCCGTCTCGGCAGAGCGCTTCAGCTCCCGCGTCAGGTCCCCCGTTCCGCAGGCCACGTCCAGAACCGCCCGGTCCGTCGGCCTCATCGCGGAACGAACCGCGTATCGGCGCCAGAGCTTGTCGATGTTCAGGCTGAACAGATGATTGGACAGATCGTAGACGGGCGCGATCCTGCCGAACATCGCTCGGATGGTTTCGGGGTTCTTCCCGGGGGTGGTCATGGGGTGAATCCGTGTTGCGGCGGGCAAAGTCGTCTCTCCAGCATTCCGGCCCTCGCGCAAGGCTCTGCGAGCCGCGGTGGCGAACTCAATGCCAGACCGTGATTTCGCCAAACCGTTGCCGGAAAAACCCGGTCCGGTACGGATGGAGTTCGCAGCGCAAAGACCATCGCCGTCCCCGAAAGGGCACAACCACTCATCCCATGGACCGAATGCCGTCAATCATGCTCCTCCCTTTTGCTTCACGCCGCGCCCTGACCGCCCTTCTGGCGATTCTCGCCGTTGCCTCGGCCTACGCCCAGAACGTCCAGCTCAACCCCGTCGAAGAGCGGCGTCCCGTCACCATCAATCCCGTCGAGCAGCCCGACTACGCACCCGCCCGCGCTCTTCGCCAGGCGGACTTCGACTCCCTGCCGGAGGACTTCTGGGTCACTTCCGGTCTTCGCGACATCCGGCTCGAGAACGACCTCTCCCTTCTCCTCTTCGGGCATATCGACCCCGAAGCCAACCCGCTGGCGAACCCGGCGGCGTTTCGCGCCGGCAACATCGTCGACGTGACTCTCGACGCAAGAAGCCCGGAGAGCTTTCAGATATTCGCCCCCGTCACCTCCACGGGCGTCCAGATTTCCGTCATCAACGAGAAGATCGACTTCCGCACCGACGCGGACGGCTCCGCCACCGTCGTCGTCGAGGGCCGGGACCTTCGCTACTCCTTCCTGACCGTTCGCACCGAATACGTCATGCGCAAGGACACGCCCGGCGCCCAGGTGACCACGACGATCGTCAACACGTCCTCCGACGAAGTCGCGAAGGGCATCGTTCCCGCGGACTTCGTTCTCTGGGGTTCCATGAAGCCCTTCGTCCCCGGCCTCGGCTGGACCAGCGGGACGAAGCGCATGAACGGCGCGGACTTCATCTACGCGCGAAACCACGACGTCTGGATGATGATCGCGCCTCTTGGCGGCACGTTCGACATCGGCCACAGCGGCAGCCTCTCGCGTCTCCAGTACGCGGCCCCCCAGGACATGCAGCCCGGCGAAACCCGTCTCTACAGCCGCTGGATTCTCGTTTCCGACATCGACGCCGCCTATCTCTTCTCCAAGGTCATGCAGGCCCGCTCCCCCGATTCCTACGGCACCGTCGTCGGACGCATGATCGAACGCGAGCAGGCCCCCGACGGATCCGTCATCGACAAGTCCCCCGTCGTGAACGCCGACGTCTTCATCAGCGCCATCAAGCGCCCCGACTGGACCCGCGAGCAGCAGGAACTCTATCTCAACAAGCCCTACATCATCGCCCAGACCACGCGCAGCGGCTCCTTCAACTCGCAGCTTCCCGTCGGCGAGTACACCACCGTACCGGCGCCGCGCTCGCGTTTCGCGCCCATTCCGACGAACACCGCCACCGCTGCCGCCGGCAAGATCGCCGCCGTCGAGTTCGGAACCTCCCCCTCCTCGCGCCTCGTCTATCGCATCGTCGATGCGGCGACGGGCCAGCTGGTGCCCGGCAAGCTCACCATCGAGGCGCTTCGCGGCACCCAGGGCGTCGAACTCGGATTCCCCGGCGAGGTCCGCGCAGGCAACGTCGTCTTCTCCTCCCACGGCGCCGGAACCGTGGAACTTCCCCCCGGCACCTATCGCGTCATCGCATCGCGCGGACCGGAGTACCACACCACCGAGGAACGCGTCGTCATCCGCGACATCAGCGAGACCGAACAGCTTTTCGCCATCGAACGCGCCTTCGAGACGCCGGGCTGGATTTCCGCCGACGTCGGCGTGCGCACCAGCGCATCGCCGCAGTCCCGCACCGACGAGCCCTCGCGCGTCGTTTCCGCCGTCGCCGAAGGCGTCGAGTGGCTCGTCACCGGCGACTACGGTACCGCCACCGATCTCTCCGGCAGCGTCGCGAACCTGGGTTTGGAGCGCTGGATCAGGACATCGCCCGGCTACCGCCACTCGGGGGGCAGGGCGCCCTTCAGGGGCGACTTCATGGTGTTCCCCCTGGACATCTGCTCCGCAGGCGACACTCCCGACACCGCCCCCCTGCGCCAGGCGAACACCAGCCGCGAAATCCTCGCCGCCATGCGCGACCTTTGCCCCGACGCCGCCATTCTCGCATCCCGCGCCGCCTGGCCTGTCGCCGGGTTTCTCACGCTGAACGGCCTTGGAATGGGAAGCAGCGACCTTCCCGACGGCGATTGGCCGAGGGACTTCGACGCTCTCTCCATCTGGGAAGGCAAGCGCCAGGGCAACTTCGACCAGGACTACGAGATCTACCACCGCATGCTGAACGACGGATTGCGCGTCACCGCCTTCGGCGCCAGCGCGACCAGGGGCACGTGGCTGGAGGAACCCGGCTACCCGCGCGTCTACATTCGCTCCTCCACCGACGATCCCCAGAAGATCGACCCTGCGGAACTCGCCCGCAACATCAAGGAACGCAACGTCATCGTCACCAACGGGCCCTTCGTCGACGTCGCGGTGAACGGCGAACCGATGGGATCGATGGTGACCGACACCGACGGCGAGGTCGAAGTCGATATCTCCGTGTACGCCGCCAACTGGTCCCAGATCACCTCCATCAGCGTGAACCTCAACGGGCAGTTCGTGCGCCGCATCCTGATCAACCCCTCCCACGTCGATCCCTACGCGGGGAAGGTCTTCCCCCCCAGCGACAAGCCCGAAAACGGACGCCTCGTCATTCGCGTCACGGAGGACTCCGTGCTCGACGTAACGGTGGAAGGCTCGCTGGAACTGCCGATGGACCCCGTCAACCCGTTCTATCCGAGCAACCCGAGCCTTGGCGTCGGCGCCGGACAGTTTCCCCTCACCGTTTCCGCGCCCGTTTTCGTCGATGCCGATGGCGACGCCCGCATCACCCCGCGTCCCGAGTCGGACATCCAGCGCGTGACCGAAGAAGAGGAAGCCGACCCGCGCTTCTGATGCCGGCGCTTCCGCGCGTTCAGGAACTCGGTTGCGATTCATTGCGAACCGCAACCGGGGTTTCGCCGCCCGCCGCCTGCGGGCCGGCGGCAAGATAGCGCACCGTCAGGAAAAAATCCCCCACCGTGCGGCGAACGACGCCTTCGCGTTCGAACCGCCGCGCCGAGGTGAGAACCGGCGCATCGAGCAGAACCGTCCTCCCGTGTCGCTTCATCCCGCGCGAGAACTCCAGGTCCTCGAACCGCGCCACCTCGCGAAAGCCTCCGATGGCATCGAACACGTCGCGCCGGCAGAAGATTCCCTGATCCCCCAGAAACCATCCCGTCCGGCGGCACCGCCAGTCCGCCATCCGGCACGTTGCCGCAAGAAACCGCGAGGGCTTGTCGTACCGCCGGGCGAACGCCCCGCCGGCGACGTCGCGGTTCGCGAGCGCCTCGTCGATGCTGCGCAGCGCATCGGCATGAAGAGTCGTGTCCGCGTGCAGAAACAGCAGGGCGTCTCCGCCGCACTCGCGCGCCGCCGCGTTCATCTGCGCGGCGCGCGACTGCACGGGGCATTCGACGACGCGCGCGCCATGCGCCCGTGCGATACCGGCCGTGCCGTCGCGGCTTCCCGCGTCCGCCACCACGATCTCCGACGGACGGTCGCACGCGGCGACGCTCTTCAGGCACGGGCCCAGACGTTCCGCCTCGTTTATTGTCGGAATCACGACCGAGATCATGCCTGCGTCATGGTTCCGGGCGATCCTCGTTGTCAGCCCCAAACTCCAGACCGTCGGGGTGCATCGCTTTCCACACGAACCAGAACATCCAGGCGGTTCCCGGCGGCTCGCCTCCATCCGCAGCGGTTATCTCCACCGTTCCGGCTTCCGTCCCCGACACCGTAAACGTCCGTCCCCCGACCCCGCCTGTCACCGGCCCTCGTTCCAGGCGGCTGAACAGAAGCGCCCTCGCCTCGTCGCCTTCGACCAGCACGAGAACCTGCTCCTTGTTCGGGCGGGCACCGTCGTGGGCGGCCCTGGCGACGGGAAACATCAAGCCGTCGTGGCTGAAGTACTCCGCGTACGGATTGGTGCCGTAGTCCCGATCGTGGCCCGTTTCACCGCTCATCGCGAGCGTCCCGGGATGTTTCCGCGACCAGGCCTCCCACGTCGTCAGACTCGCGGGCAGCAGCGTCAGCTCCGTCCCCGTCGCCGGTCCGCAGACCGCCTTCATCATCACCTGGCTCCAGAGACTCTCCTCCTCCGGATTCTCCCGCCGGTCGTAGAGCAGCACGTTGGAATTGTAGAGCAGGCCGCTGATTCCGAACTCCAGCACTTCGCCGTTGGCGCGCCGGTCGAAGACCAGCGCCGAGTCGCAAAGCGGACAGTATGTCACCGCGACGGGAACGCCTCCGACCGCGTCGTTTACGGCCTCGTGCCAGTTCAGGATGCGAATCGGATACGCACGGGCTTCGCCGTTTCGGGAAACGCCCACCACCAGGTCCTCCGCATCCAGCCACCCCGCCTCCCTCGCCGGGATCATCGCGGGATCGGTAATGGATGGAATCCCGTCCTTCGCCGGCCCTCCCCGCAGAATCTGGTCCCTGGGAATCGAGCAGCTGTCCAGGTCGAATGAAATCAGCGCTGTATGGGGAGGCATGAACGGTCCCGAAACCTCCGCCACCATCGACTGCTTCGCTTCCAGATTCACGTAAATGGCGCCCGCCGCCGCCCCAATGGCCAGAACCGCTACCACCGCCAGCCACGGGCTGACGTTTCGGCGGTGCCATGGAACGGCGGTTGCGGGCGGGGGAGTGGTCATCGGTCCTTGTTTCGGTCCAGCCGATGAAGTATCGTTCGCCTGCCATCCCGGGAGCGGACACGTCGTGAACTAATCACACTTCACGGGGACTGCCCCATGCCTAACGCCAAAGCGCCCGAGTCGATCGACGAAGCCAAGCTCTTCCACCTCAAGAATTGCCCCCTCTTCTCGTGCCTGAGCGCCGACGAAATGCAGGACCTCAACAGTTCCTTCGAGATGGTGGAGCTCGGAGCCAACAAGATCGTGCCGCCCCCCGCAGCGGGGGAGGCCTGCATCTACATCGTGAAGAAGGGATTCGTCCGGCTGAACTACACCGATGCCGCCGGCAACGAGGCCACGGTGCTGCTGCTCGGGCCGGGCGACGTGTTCGGCTCCACGGAACCCGGCGACGACGAGGCGTTCGGCGAGCACTGCCGCACCCTCAAGGGCGCCTGTCTTTGCCGGGTCAGCCGCGCCAGATTCGAGAAGTTCCTGGACGGCTATCCCGACGTCGCCTTCACCTACCGCAAGATGACCTTCCTGCGCATGAAGAAGCTGCAGGTGCGTCTGGCGGAAATGATGATGCTCCCCGCAGAACCCCGCCTCGCCAAGGCGCTCCTCATGCTCGACCAGCAGATCGGAGTCGATGCCTCCCCGGCAGGCCGCAAGCTCTCGCTGCCGCTTTCCCACCGCGAGCTGGCCGCCCTGATCGGCACGAGCCGCGAGTTCGTCACCAAGCTCCTCGCGGGATTCCGCAGCAGAGGACTCGTCGATACGTCGGGCCGCTGGATTCGGCTCACGGACCTCGATGGTCT
>JAJFLJ010000091.1 GCA_021772755.1 Candidatus Sumerlaeota bacterium | reverse complement strand
GCCGCGCCCGCACGCCAGGAACTGAAGATGCGCACGATCTTCAACATCTGCGGGCCGCTCTCGAACCCCGCCCGGCCATCGCACCAGTTGGTCGGGGTCTCGTCGCCGGAACTCGTCGAGACCGTCGCGCTCGCGCTTCGGTCGCTCGGGCTGCGCGGCGCGCTCGTCGTTCACGGAACCGACGGCATGGACGAGATTTCCCTCTCGCAAGTGACCGAAGGCATTCGCCTGGACAGCCGCGGGCGTCTCGAATCGTGGCACGTCTCGCCGCTGGACCTCGGCATCAAGCCGGTGGAGATGGCGGAACTGGTCGGCGGCGACGCGGAAGAGAACGCCACGCTCCTGCGCGCCGTTCTGGAAGGCGAACAGGGCCCCCGCGCCGACGCCGTCGTGATGAACGCCGCCGGGCCGCTCTGGATCGCCGGCGTGGAGCCGGACTACAAGCGCGCGTTCGGTCTGGCGCGGGAGGTCCAGCGCTCCGGCCGGGCCGCGAAGCTCCTTGCCGACCTGACGGCCAAGGCCTGACGGAACAGCGCTTATGGCGACGATACTCGATCGGATTCTTGATACGAAGCGCCAGGAAGTGCGCGTCCTGCGTCCCATGCTGGACGAATTGAAGGCGCGTGCCGCCGATGCCCCTCCCGCCCCTGCGTTCTTCGATGCGCTTGCCGCGCCGGGCGGGCCCTGGCTCATCGCCGAAGTCAAGAAAGCCTCGCCCAGCAAGGGCCTCATTCGCGCCGATTTCGATCCCGTCGCGATCGCGAGGAGCTACGCCGCCGGCGGAGCGACGGCGCTCTCCGTGCTGACCGACCGCGAGTACTTCCAGGGCGACCTCTCCTACATCGGCCTGATCCGCGAAGCGGTGAGTCTTCCCGTCCTCCGCAAGGACTTCATCATCGACGAGTCGCAGGTGTTCGAGGCGCGCGCCGCCGGCGCGAGCGCGCTGCTGCTCATCGCGGCGGCGCTCGACCCCGAGCGCCTGGCGGAACTCTATCACGTTTCGCGCGGAGCGGGGCTCGACGTTCTTGTCGAGGTCCATGACGAGGACGACGTGGCCCGCCTGGAGGACAGCGGCATTTCTGCGCGCATCGTCGGCATCAACAACCGCGATCTGCGCACGTTCGAGGTCGATCTGGCCACGACGGAGCGAATCGCCGCGCTGCTGCGGGGCGTTTCCGTCCTGGTTTCGGAGAGCGGGATCTTCGTACCCGCCGACGTCGCGCGTGTGGCGAAGGCGGGAGCCGCATCGATCCTGGTGGGGGAGAGCCTCATGCGCCAGGCGGACGTCGAGCGGGCCACGCGCGAGCTTCTCGCTCCCGTCGGCGGCGTGCGCGCATGAGTTTCCTGACGGGCGCCCTGGGGCTCGTCGCCGCCTATCTGATCGGCGCCATTCCCACCGGACTGATGGTCGGCCTCGCGTTCGCCGGAACCGACATTCGCAGGCACGGCTCGAAGAACATCGGCTTCACCAACGCCTTGCGCGTTCTCGGGCCGAAGCTCGGCATTCCGGTTCTGATCGTCGACGTCGGCAAGGCATGGCTGGCGGTCTGGCTCGTGCCGCAGGCCGCCTTCGGCACGAGCGCCGGCGTCTATCCGGTGCTTTGCGCCGCCGCCGTGATGCTGGGGAACATGCTCAACGTCCTGCTGGGATTCAAGGGAGGGAAAGGCGTCGCCGCCGCGATGGGCGTCTTCCTGGCGCTCGCGCCGCTTCCCACCCTTGGCGCCCTCGGCGCTTTCGTGGCGGTTCTCGCCGTCACGCGGTACGTCTCTTTGGGGTCGATCGTCGCGGCTCTGGTGCTTCCGGGGCTGACGCTTCTGCTGAACGGCTGGGGGGCGCTCTTCCTTATCACGGTACTGACAGGGGTCGGCGTCATCGTCAAGCACCGCGCCAATGTGCGGAGGCTTCTCGACGGAACCGAGAGCCGACTCGGGTCGAAGGAGAAACCGCCCGCTCCCGCCTGACCCGCCCCGTTTCCCGTTGCACGAGGAGCCTGCGGGCCTCCACAGTGCCATTCGCCCCCCGGGAGGGGGCGGGAACGCGACGACTCGGGGGCCTTCTTTCATGCGACTGCGCTGTTCATTCTGCGGCAAGGACCAGCACCAGGTCCAGACCCTCTTCAAGGGCCTCTCCTCGCGCGAGGACGGCACGTCCACCTACATCTGCAACGAATGCGTTTCGACGTGCAACGACCGTCTGAAGCGCGAGGAGGCGGAGCGCACCAGCGAAGACGACTCGCTGACGATGCTCAAGCAGCTTCCCCCGCCCAACGAAATCTTCGAATCCCTCGACAAGTACATCGTCTCCCAGGACCGCACCAAGCGCGCCCTCTCCGTCGCCGTCTACAACCATTTCAAGCGCCTCCGCTCGAACATCGAGAACGACGACGTCGAGATCCAGAAGTCCAACATCCTGCTGATCGGTCCGACCGGCAGTGGCAAGACCCTCATGGCCCAGACGATGGCGCGCATCCTCGACGTGCCCTTCGCCATCGCGGACGCGACGACGCTGACGCAGGCCGGCTACGTCGGCGAAGACGTCGAGAACATCCTTCTCCGGCTTCTCCAGAACGCCGACGGCGACGTCGAGAAGGCACAGCGCGGCATCGTCTACATCGACGAGATCGACAAGCTCAACCGCACCACCCAGAACGTCTCCATCACCCGCGACGTCTCCGGCGAGGGCGTCCAGCAGGCGCTGCTGAAGATCCTTGAGGGAACCGTCGCCAACGTTCCCCCGACCGGCGGGCGCAAGCACCCCCACCAGGAATACATCCGCATGGACACGACGAACATCCTGTTCATCGCGGGCGGCGCCTACAGCGGACTCGTCGATATCATTCGCCGCCGCACCGAGGAGCGCACCATGGGCTTCGGCGCCGAAGTCCGCGCGCGCGCAGAGATCGACCAGGGCGAGGTCCTCGGCCACGTGCAGTACGAGGACCTCCTCAAGTTCGGCATGATCCCGGAGTTCATCGGCCGCTTCCCCGTTCTCGCCACCCTCGAGAGCCTGGGCGAGAAGGAACTCGTCCAGATCCTCACCGAGCCGAAGAACGCCCTGGTGAAGCAGTACCAGCGGCTGTTCGAAATGGACGGCGTGGCGCTGACGTTCGACGAGGATGCGCTCGCCGAGGTGGCCCGCCAGGCGATCCGGATGGAAACCGGCGCGCGCGGTCTGCGGGCGATTCTCGAGTCGCGCATGATGGAGCTCATGTTCGAGCTGCCCACGCTCGCCGGCGACGTCGCCGAAATCCGCATCACGCGCGAGTTCGTCGAGACCGGCGCGCGCCCGGAGATGATTCCCGGCGAAACCAAGGAATCGGCCTGACACCGAACACATCGCCCGACTGAGGACGGAGCACCGCGGCCATGCCGCTCTCCCGCATCGCCGTTCGACGCCCGGTTGCCACGACGATGGTCTTCGTGGCGCTCGTCGTGCTCGGCCTCGTTTCCTGGCGCCAGCTCCCCGTCCAGCTCCTTCCCGACTTCACCGTTCCCACGATCGGCGTGTTCGTCAGCAAGCCCGGCGCGTCCGGAACCGAGAACCTCGACGAACTCACCAAGCCCGTCGAGAGCATCATCGCGGAGCTTCCCCGCGTTCGGCACGTCCGTTCCTGGACGGGCTCGTGGGGTACCTGGATTCGCACGGACTTCGAGTTCGGCACCGACATCCGGTTCGCCGCCATTGACCTCCAGGAGCGGCTGAACGCGTTCCAGCAGGGGCTCTCCGACCGCCGAACGGCCATCGAGGTCTATCCCTTCTCCACCGAAAGCTTCAAGAACTTCCTGATGGAGGTTTCTCTCGAGGGTTCCGAGGACCAGGAACTGCTGCAGGACCTGGTGCGCGAGCGCATCGAATCGCAGCTCGAAACCGTGACAGGCGTTGCGCGCGTGGAGAT
>JAJFLJ010000010.1 GCA_021772755.1 Candidatus Sumerlaeota bacterium | reverse complement strand
GGTCGCGGCGTTCGGGCTCGCGCCGTCGGACGCGGCGGGCACTCAGGCGCGCATCGTGGCGATCGCGCTTTGCGGGGCGGCGATGATGCTGGCGACGGTGGCGCTGTGGCGGCCGCTGCTGGAGGGCGAATGGTGCGACCTGTTCTCGCTGAGGCGCCGCGTGGCGACGTTCATGCACGCACCGCGCGGATGATGGCATCGGCAAGTGCCGCATCGCCCGCATCTTCGGAACCGACGACTTTGGCGGCACTGGCACGCTGCGCGGCGCTGCGGGCGCCGCGCGAGAGCGCCAGTACGACGTCCGCATCGGCGATCGTTTCGTGCGCGCGGCGGCGGACGATCCGCGGGAGTGCCGCGTTCTCCGCCGGATCCTCTTCGAGGACGACGACCAGACACTTCGGCTGAAGGTGTCGGATCAGATGCGGAAGACCGAAGTCGCGCACGACGACGGCGTCGGCGTTCGCGAAGCCCGCCTCACGCAGCAGCACTCCTGCGCGCGGAACGGTGAAGCGTTCGCTGCCCTTCCAGGAAGCTCCGCCGTCGAACGGCCAGGTGCGCAGCACCGGCAGCCACGACCGGGGTTCGAGGGAAAAGAGGCGTTCTTCGCGCCATCGCCCGACGGGTCCGTCGCCGCTCTTCGCGGGAAGCCAGGCAGGCCGCGCCGGTGCGATTCGGGCGACGACATGGCCGCGCGATGCGAGGGCGGCTGCCACTCCGCCGGGTCGCCAGGGACCGCGTTCAAGGAGAACGAACTTCAGAGCCGTCATGGCGGCAGGGTATTCGGACGGCGCGGGCGGGCAATGGAAGGCTCGGGGCGTTCGGGGTTTCGACTTGCAAACCGAAACGGGTTGGATCAGTCTGATTCCTGAGTGCGAACGTCGGCGACGGAGGGTTTCCATGCGCGAGATCAGTTGCCACGATGCCAGGGCGGCGGCGCCGTTTCGCGGCTATCCGGTGGTGCACGACCGCGAGCCGCCGGTCGTTCACATTCGCGAAGACGCGTGGGGCGGAGCGAGGTTCCAGTCCGACCGTCCGGTATGCCGGCGGGGGATGGCGACGCGGCTGCTGGCGTGCGTCTTCATGGGGATCGTCGGCGGAGTCGTGGGGGCGGTGTTTGGCGCGTGGCTGCTGGGCCGGCCCGAGGGAATTCTGGCGATGTCGGCGGTCTATGGATTCGGCCAGGACCACGCGGTTCTGATGACGCTGGCGGGTTTCGTGATCAGCGGTGCGCTGGGGGGCGTGAGCCTGGTGCTGACCCGGTGGACGAAGTACGAGGACTAGAGCGCTTCCTCCAGCGCCGCGAAGAACGCGCGCATTTTCTCCGCCGACTTCACGCCCGGCGATTCCTCCAGACCACTCGACACGTCGAAGGCGTACGGCAGCGCGCGGGCGTTCTTCAGCGTCTCCGCGATGCCACCGATGTTCCCGGGGTTCAGGCCGCCGGCGATCAGGACGGTTCCCTTCGGGATGAAGGGCACGGCGAGGGCGTGGTCGAAGACCTTGCCGGTTCCGCCGTGGCGGCCTTCGGCGAAGGCGTCGAGCAGTACAGGACCCTTTTCGAGGGCGGTCTCGATGTCGGGGCTGCTTTCGGGGCCTTTGATGCGGACCGCACGGACGACGGGAATACCCAGGGGCGCAAGCTCGCCGTCCGGCACCGGTGCGTGAAGCTGCACGGCGGCGAGCCCTAGGCGGCGGCTCAGGTGAAGTATGCGGTCAGCGGGTTCGTGGACGAAGACGCCGACGGGGCGGACGGGCGCCTCTGCCTTTGCGCGGACTTCCTCCAGCAGGGAGGCGGCCTGCTCTTCCGAGAGGCAGCGGGGGGTTCCTTCGGCGAAGATAAGCCCCAGGAACGAGGCACCGAGTTCCAGCGCCAGCAGGGCGTCACCGGCCCGGCGAAGCCCGCAGACCTTGACGCGGGGTCGCGGGGTGGATTCGGGGAGCCTGGTCGGTTGGGCGGTCACGGAAAAGCCTCTCTCTGCGAACGTGGAAGCGAGCAAAGTGCCGGGCGGTGGCGAGGCGCAATCCCGGCGTGGCTGGTACGGGACTCGCACCCTATCGTGCCGGGGAGCCGCGATCCGGCGCCGTACGGCGCATTTCGAAACACCCGGAGCGGTTTCCTTCTCCATCGTGGGCGCTGGCGCGGTTTGACATTCGGGGCGCCACGACCCAGACTTTCCCCGGCGTTCGTTTCTGCGGGGCGAACCTTCGGCCAGGAGATCCGGTGGCACAAAACCTCGACTTCCCTCTGATTCGGCATCTCGGCGCCGACGGCTTTACCCTTCCGGAGCAGGTGGCCCTGCTGCGTTCGGACGAACCCATCGTGTTTCCCCACATGATCGCGCCGATTCTCATCAGCGACGAGAGCATTCGGCGCATGGTGGAGGAGGCGTCGGAGGAGAACCGTCTGATCGGCGTGTTCGCGTCGAGTTCGAACGAGTCGCGCGAATCGGGGGAGGGCGGCCTTCTGGCGGTCGGCGTGCTTTGCTCGGTCCTGCGGATGCTGCGGCTGCCGGACGGCAGCGTGCGGCTGCTGGTGCACGGCGTGACGCGCATCCGGATCGAGAGCATGGTGGAGGGCGCCCCGCATCCGACGGCGAAGATCGAGCGGATCGTCGAGCGCGACTCCTCCGACGAGGAGACGGCGGCGCTGCTGAAGGAGACGGTCTCGAACCTGCAGACGGCCGTGGCGCTGACGAACATGCCGGACGATCTCGCGATCGCGGCGATGAACATTCACGAGGCGGGGCGGCTCGCGGACCTGGTGGCGAGCAACATCAGCCTGGACTCCGGCGACCTGCGGGAGATCGTGCTGGAGAAGGACACGAAGAAGCGCCTGAGCAAGGTGTTCCACCTGCTGAGCCGCGAGGTGCGCGTGCTGGAGATCGGCAACCGCATTTCGGAGAAGGTCCGCCAGAGCGTGGACAAGAACCAGCGGGAGTTCTTCCTGCGAGAGCAGATTCGCGTGATGCAGAAGGAGCTGGGCGAGTCCGACCCGAACGAGCAGGAGCTGACGGATCTGCGGGAGAGGCTCGCGACGCGGAAGCTGCCGGAACACGCGGGCAGGGTCGCGGAGAAGGAGCTGTCGCGTCTTTCGATGCTTCAGCCGGCCGCGGCGGAATACGGCGTGATCCGCACGTACATCGAATGGATTCTCGATCTGCCGTGGACGGAACGGACGGACGACCACATCGACCTTGAGAAGGCGGCGCGCATTCTCGACGAGGACCACTACGGTCTGGAGAAGGTGAAGGAGCGCATCCTGGAGTTCCTCAGCGTGATCCGCCTGAAGAACGGCGAGCTGAAGGGGCCGATTCTCTGCCTCGTGGGGCCTCCGGGCGTGGGCAAGACGAGCCTGGGGCGGAGCATCGCGCGGGCGACGGGGCGGAAGTTCACGCGCTTTTCCCTGGGCGGCATGCGCGACGAGGCGGAAATCCGCGGCCACCGGCGGACGTACATCGGGGCGATGCCGGGGCGCATCGTGAAGGCGCTGAAGGACTGCGAGACGGTCAATCCGCTGGTCATGCTGGACGAGATCGACAAGCTCGGCAGCGATTTCCGCGGCGACCCCGCGAGCGCGCTGCTGGAGGTCCTCGATCCCGAGCAGAACGATTCGTTCACCGACCACTATATGGACATGCCCATCGATCTGTCGAAGGTGATGTTCATCACGACGGCGAACTCGCTGGACACGATTCCGCCGCCGCTGCGCGACCGCATGGAGATCATCCGGATCGCCGGATACACGCCGGAGGAGAAGCTGGAGATCGCGACGCGGTATCTCGTGTCGCGCGAGCGGGGGAACGCGGGGCTGAAGTCGAAGCACATCCGGTTCCGCGTGCCGGCGCTGCGCAAGGTGATCCGCGAGTACACGGCGGAGGCGGGCGTGCGCGGATTGCAGAAGGAGATCGCGTCGATCTCGCGGAAGGTGGCGCGGCGGATCGCGAGCGAGGAAAGCCGGATCGAGAACGAGGCCAAGAGCAAGGGCCGCAAGCCGCGGAAGCGCGCGGCGCCGGCGACGGTGGTCGTGGTGCCGGAAACGGTGGAGGAACTTCTCGGCCGGCCGCGCACGCAGCTGGACGTGGCGGAGCGCATGAACCGCCCCGGCGTTTCCATCGGAATGGCGTGGACCTCGATCGGGGGCGAGATTCTCTTCATCGAGGCGTCGATGCACCCGGGCAAGGGCGCGCTGAAGCTGACGGGCCAGCTGGGCGACGTGATGAAGGAGTCGGCGAACGCGGCGCTGACGTATCTGCGTTCGAACCGGGGGCTGGCGGGCGTGGATGACGGCGTCTTCGCGGAGAACGACTTTCACGTGCACGTGCCCGCCGGCGCGACGCCGAAGGACGGCCCGAGCGCGGGCGTGGCGATGATCGCGGCGCTGGCGTCGCTGGCGAGCGGGCGGTTGTGCCGCGACTACGTGTCGATGACGGGCGAGATTTCGCTGCGGGGCAACGTGCTGCCGGTGGGCGGCATCAAGGAGAAGTGCCTCGCCGCGCACCGCGCCGGCATTCGCGAGATTCTTCTTCCGAAACGCAACGAGCGCGACCTGGAAGAGGTGCCGGAGACGATCCGCAAGGCGGTGTCGTTCCGGTTCATGGAGACCGTGGAGGACGCGCTGGAGGCGGCTCTTGTGCCGGTCGGCGGAACGCGGAAGAAGCGCGCGCGGAAGTAGACCGGCGGAAAGCGGGACGACGTGGCGAACGACAGAAGAGAGCTGGGCTGGCGGTCGACGACGATCCTCGCCGTGCGGCGCGACGGCACGACGGCGGTGGGCGGCGACGGCCAGGTGAGTCTCGACAAGATCGCGATGAAGCACGGCGCGCGCAAGGTCCGCCGCATCCACAAGGACCAGGTGGTCTGCGGTTTCGCGGGAGCGACGGCGGACGCGTTCGCGCTGATGGAGAAGTTCGAGGGCAGGCTTCAGGAACACGGCGGACAGTTGCAGCGCGCGGCGGTGGAGCTGGCGAAGCTCTGGCGGACGGACCGCATGCTGCGGCGGCTGGAGGCGATGATGCTCGTCGCCGACAGGGAGACGATTCTGCTGCTGAGCGGCACGGGCGACGTCATCGAACCGGACGATCCGGTGATCGCGATCGGCAGCGGCGGAGCGTTCGCGCAGTCGGCGGCGCTGGCGCTGTACCGCAACACGGAGCTCGGCGCGGAGGACATCGTGCGGGAATCGATGCGCATCGCGGCGGAGACGTGCGTGTACACGAACGACCGGCTGACGATGGAAACGATCGGGCCGAATTCCAAGTAGCAGGCGACCATCATGGCGACGAAGGACACGAAGAGCGCGGCGCGCGAGGTGTTGTCGGACACGACGGGACTGACGCAGCTCGGTTCCGGCGCCGTCGGCAGGCCGGAGAGAAGGCTGGAGGCGTTTCCGTTCCGCCACGGCGGGCGCGACACGGTGGTGACGTTCCACTGTTCGGAGTTCTCGTGCTTCTGCCCGCTGACGGGGCAGCCGGACTACGCGGAGCTGGAGATCGCGTACATCCCGGCGAAGAAGGCGCTGGAAAGCAAGTCGCTGAAGAACTATCTCTGGTCGTTCCGAGACACCGGCGCGTTCCACGAGGACCTGGTGAACGAGATTCTGGACGAACTGCACGGGTTCCTGAAGCCGAAATGGATCCGGGTGACCGGGCGGTTCAACGTGCGCGGCGGAATCGCCATCGACGTGGAAACGGAAAAAGGGATGAAGGGGACGTAAGGGAATTCCTACGCGACGCCCCACACCTTGTGCATCTGCCGGCTGAGTTTCCACTTCGGGTGCGTCGCGCAGTATCGTTCCGCTTCGCGCGCGTTCGCTTCGGCTTCGGGGCCGTCCATCGGCTGCAGGTAGAAGTGCTCGAAGGCGAGCGGTTCGTACTCTTCGGGCGAGGCGCCCTGCTGCGGCCAGACGAGTTTGAGCTCGTTTCCGGACATCAAGTTGAGTTCTGCGCCGGCCTTGGGGCTGACGCAGACCCAGTCGATGCCGTCGGGGGCGCGGCGGGTGCCGTTGGTTTCGACGGCGATCTCGAATCCCTCGTCGTGCAGCGCGTCGATCAGGCGGGAATTGAGCTGGAGCAGCGGTTCGCCGCCGGTGCAGACGACGAGGGGCGGCTGTTCGCCTTCGAAGTACTCCGGCGTCAGCGAACACGCCGATTCCTCACGCGGCGTTTCCGGTTCTTCCCAGACTTCGCGTACGACGCGCGCGAGTTCCTTGGCGCAGCGGTAGAAATCGCCGCGCGGACCGTCGGTGCCGAGAAAGTCCGTATCGCAGAACGTGCAGATGGCGCGGGCGCGGTCCTGCTCGCGGCCCGTCCAGAGATTGCATCCGCTGAAGCGCAGAAACACCGCGCGGCGTCCGGTATGGAAGCCTTCGCCCTGGCGCGTGAGATAGACTTCCTTGACGGCGTAGCTCATGGGTTCGCTGGGGGTGTCAGGAGTTGCGGTACGGGACCGGATCGGCAATGCCGTTCTCGCGAAAGCCCTTCAGGCGGAGGAGACAGGCGTCGCAGTGTCCGCAGGCGCGGCCTTCGGCGTCGGGGTCGTAGCAGGACGTCGTCATGCCGTAGTCCACGCCCAGGTCGAGCCCCTGGCGGACGATCTGCGCCTTGGTAAGGTCGATCAGCGGCGTGTGAATGCGAAGGCCGGTGCCGGTGACGCCGGCCTTCGTCGCCAGGTTCGCCATGCGCCCGAACGCCTCGATGTATTCGGGGCGGCAGTCGGGATAGCCGCTGTAGTCGAGCGCGTTGACGCCGATGAAGATGTCGTGCGCGCCGAGAACCTCCGCCCACGCCAGCGCGTAGGAGAGGAAGATGGTGTTTCGCGCGGGGACGTAGGTGACGGGGATGCCGGTGCCGATGTCGGCGGCGTCGTCGTGCTTCGGAACAGCGATGTCGCCGGTCAGTGCGGAGCCGCCGAACTGGCGCAGGTCGATGGTGATGGTGATGTGCTGCCGGATGCCGAAGTGCTGCGCGACCCGTGCAGCGGCTTCGGTCTCGTGGGTGTGGCGCTGGCCGTACGCCATCGTCAGCGCGCAGATGTCGAAGCCCTGGGACTTCGCGATCGCCGCGCAGGTGGTGGAGTCGAGTCCGCCACTGAGGAGTACCACCGCTTTGCTGCCGCCGCTCATGTGCGCCTCCGTTCGCCGGGGAGGGAGCCTGGGGCGGACAGGCCGCGCCCGGCAACGACTATGTCGCGCATCGCCTGGCTTGCCTCCGGCACGGGTCCGCAGTCACCTCTCGCCCATGCGGGTTCTCCTTGTCGTCGCCGGGATCGTCTTTCTCCAACTGCTCTGCGTGGGTGCCACGTTCAGCACGCTGGAACCGTTCAACGCGGAGTTGGGCGGCAGCCCGGAGATGCTGGGTCTGCTCTGGCTGGCGCTGAGCGCTCCGCGCGGGCTGCTGGCGCCGCTGTGGGCGGGACTGTCGGACCGCGTCGGGCGGAAACCGATCATGATCGCCGGGTCCCTGGCGACGATCGCCGGGTCGCTTTGCTGGAGCATGTCGTCGGCGTGGTGGATTCTTCTGCTGAGCCGTCTGATCGACAGTTCGTTTTCGGCCCAGGCGCCGGTGGCGATGGCGATCGTCGCCGACACGACACCGCCGGAGAGGCGCTCCGCCGGCATGGGGGTGATCGGCGCGGCGGTGGGACTGGCGTTCGCGATCGGGCCGCTGCTGGGGATTCTCTCGGATTCCATCGGCCTTGGCAACATGGGCTATGTGTTCGCGGGGCTGCAGTCGCTCTCGCTGCTGCTGATCGTGTTCGCATTGCCGGAAACGCGCCCTGCGCACGCGGGGGGCGAACCGCCTCCGCTGATTCCGCTGTTCCACGGCGAGACGCGGCGGCGTGCGCTGAGGCATCCGGCCGCAGTTCGTCTGCTGCTCGTTTCGCTCGTCATGACGGCCGGCGTGGCGCACTTCTTCACCCTGTTTCCGATGGCGGCGAAGGACTGGTACGGCTGGGGCGTGCGGGAATCGGCGGTCGGTTTCGCGATTCTGGGGGTCGTGGGCATCTTCGTTCAGGGCGGCCTGGTGCGGTCGCTCGCGCCGCGCTTCGGCGAGAAGCGGCTGCTGATGGCGGGGCTGCCGATCACGGCGGCGGGGTTCGTGCTGCTCGCGTGCTATCCGCCCGAAGCGCTGATCTATGCCGCGCCGGCGCTGATCGCGTTCGGCAGCGGTCTCGCGGTGCCGTGCCTGCAGGGGTGGCTCTCGCGCACGGCCGGGCCCGGGGACCAGGGGTTGTTGCTGGGCCTGAGCCAGACGGCGCAGACGATGGGGCGTGGCATCGGGCCGTTCGCCGGAACGCTCGTGTATCCGCTGGCGGTCGTCGCGCCGTTCTGCGTCGCGGCGGCGCTGATTCTCGCGGCGGCGGTGGCGGTCGCGCGAATCGGAGCGTCGGTGGGGCGCTGATCGTCGCTACGGTGCGGAGGACTCGTCGTCCGGCGGAAACAGTTCCCAGCCCATCTTGTCGTCGTCGTTGCTTTCGAAGGCCGTTCCCAGGCGGTTGATTTCCATGAACGCGGCGACGCCCTCGGGTGTGCCGTTGGAAACGATATCGGGGGTCCAGAGGATGTACTTCACGCCATCCTCCGCGGCCGACCGCAGCAGCGCCTGGCGGTCGGCTTCGGGAATGCGCCACGGGCGGCCCTCGAACATGAAGCTGCGAAAGATCATCACCCAGGGACGCTCTTCGAGCCAGAACTCGAAGCCTTCCAGATCGCGCGAGAGATAGCCGCCGACGAGCGGCTTGTCGTGAATCGTCTGGCCGTACATCATGATGCCGTTGAGGAAGAACCCGATGTCGGGGAACTCGCGCAGGGCGCCGTCGCCGGGCCGTTCGGCGATCTCGTGGTAGACCGGCGGCGCGCCTTCGGGTTCCGTCAGATAGAAGCCCTGGAAGAGTTCGAAATAAACGGCCAGCAGCGCGGCTGCGGGAACGTACCGCCCGAGGCGGGGCGAAAGGGAATCGATCCGGCGCCTGGCGGCGCTGGCGGCGGAAACGCAGAGCGGTGCGGCGAGGGCGAGCAGTGGCAACAGGTAGAAGAGCCCCGCTCTTCCGGGCGCGCGAACGTGTTCCCAGAGCGGCAGACGGAAGAACACCGCACCGGGGGAGGGAACGGAAACCCCCTGCCATTCGGGGGGATGGGGCTTGTTCCAGTCGACCACTTCCGCCGGGTCGCGCGTCGTCCAGACCTTGATTTCGGGACCGAGTGCCACGACCAGCGCGACGAGCGCCATTCCCGCCGCCGCTGCGGCGAGCGGACGGGAAAGGCCGGGTTCGTCGGACGCGTTCCTCCGGCGAATTCGCCAGCCCGCGATCGCTCCGGCGACGACGAGCGCGGGAAGCGCGAAACTGAAGGAGCGGTAGGGGAGCGTCAGCAGCCGCCAGGGCTCGGGGTCCCGGGGAACGCCGGTCAGCAGCGCCCGCAGCTTCACGGGCAGGACGAACTGGATCAGCTCGGCCGATCCGCGAATGCGGGTGGAGACGGGAAATCCGTCGACCATTTGCAGATGGCCGTGGGCCGTCCGCGTGCCGACGTAGAAGAAGGCGAGCGGACCGGTGAAGACGAGAGCCGCGACGCCGCAACTCTTCGCGAATCCGGCGAACCACGTTCGCGAGGGGCGCCAGCGCCCGAACGCGTACGCGAAGGCGGCGGCGGCGGGAATCAGCAGCGTCATGAAGAGGATGTAGTAGAGCATGCTGTAGACGCAGAGAACGACGCCGAGTCCCAGGGCGAGGCCGTCCTTCACGCTGCCGGGGCGCCTGACCACGCCGGCGAGTGCCCAGAGCAGAAACACCGCATGGCCGGTGGAGAGGAGACTCACGGCTTTGACGTTGATGTAGCGGTAGGAGCAGTGCGTGAAGACGACCGCGCAGAGCATGGCGGCGGATCTTCCGAGACCGAGCCGCCGCATGAGGGCGTGGGTCGTTCCGCTGGTCCACAGGGCATGGAGCAGAACCGCCGCCTTGACGCTGACGACGGTTCCGAAGAGGGCGCGAACGGGCCATGTCACCGCCGCGTCGACGATCTCGAACGTCGTCATGTAGAGATACGCGCCAAAGGGGTGAAAGAGCACGGGGGAGTGGTAGGGGTTTCGGAACTGCGAGAGGGCCTGGTCGAACCACCAGTGATTCCAGTAGGTCTGGGCGAGGTCTGCGCTGGGATAGACCCAGGCGAACTCCGAGAGGTTGATCCAGAGGATGGCCTGGGGAACGAGAGCGAGGACGAGATAGACGAGCCATTCGCGCCAGGCCGGCCACTCCCGCGCCGGGGCGGGATTCGGAACGTCGGTTTCGGTGGTCATGGGCGGTGGCGTGGGGGACCTCCGGAGTTCCGTGGCATGAGACTGGCTGCCCGGGAAAGGGCAAGAGAGTCCTTGCCCGGCGGGCGCAGGCGTTGTTTCTCCACCGGCAGCGATCAAACGGGCAACGACTTCCCTCTCCCGACCTCTGGAGGCTCAAGACAATGGCTGATTCTTCGGCGAAACTTCCCGAAAACGCATCGGGGAAATTCTACGTGGACGACCAGTGCATCGACTGCGATGCCTGCCGCGCCACGGCACCGGACAATTTCGCCCGAGACGACGACAAGGGCTACTCCTTCGTGGCGGTCCAGCCGCGCAACGAGACCGAGGAGCAGCTCTGCATGGAGGCGCTGGAAGGCTGCCCCGTCGAGGCCATCGGCGAAGACGGCGAGTAGCGCTCTCCAGCGGTTCGACGGTTTCGAGAGGCCGCCTCCCGACGGAGGCGGCATTTTCGTTGCCCGTACCCCGGCCCGCCAGCACCTGAGCCTCTCATGGCGAATCTCTTCGACACCCACGCCCATCTCCAGAGCAGCCGGTTCAACCACGATCTGTCGGCGGTGATTTCCCGCGCGCAGCAGGCGACGGTGATCCACATCCTGAACCTGGGGACGAACCCGACGGACTCGAAAGAGGTCGTCGAGATCGCCCGCCGCTATCCGGGGTGTCTGGCGGCGGTGGGCATCCATCCCTCCGACATCGACACGTGGTCGGAGAAGGCGACGGACGAGCTGGTGAAGCTGGCGGCCCTGCCGGAGGTCGTCGCGTGGGGCGAGATCGGCCTGGACTACTATCACAAGCCCTACGACGAGAAGCGCCAGCGCGCGGGGTTTCGCTATCAGCTGGGGACCGCCCGCGAGCTTTCGCTTCCCGTTTCCATGCACTGCCGCGAGGCCTACGCGGACCTGCTGGCGGACCTGCGGACCGAACGCGGCGAGGAGATCCGCGGCATCGCGCACTGTTTCTCCGGTACGCTGGAGGACGCGAAGGCGCTGGTGGACATGGGTTTCCACCTTGGCGTGGGCGGCACGGTCACGTTTCCCGACAACGCGGATCTGCGGGCGACGCTGGCGAAGATCGGCATCGAGCATCTCGTGCTGGAAACAGACAGCCCGTATCTGGCGCCGAAGCACCGCCGGGGCCGGCGGAACGAACCGGCCTATATCGAGTTCGCGGCCATGGCCCTGGGAGATCTGTTCGGGCTGGGCTTCAGCGAGATCAAGGAAGCCACCTACAGGAACGCGGTGGCGGCTCTGAGGATTCCACACGCCCAGCTCGTGTCGGCGGAGCGGGCGCGCATTCTGATCGACGAGGCCGACAGCTAGGGCGAAGACGGGGGGAGAGGAATTCGACACGACCCGGGACCCGTTCGCATCCATTGACTTCCATCGTCGTCCACTGCCCCGAATGCGCAGCCGATATTCCGGTTCCGCGTCTCTCGCTGGACCGCCTTCGCGGGCCCGTCCGCTGCCGCATCTGCTCGACCCCACTCGTACTCAACCGCCCCGAGGAGGCGCGCCCGGAGCCGTCGCCGGATTCGTCGAGCAACCAGGAAACGAGCTTTCGCCTGGACGGCTACGAGCTGCTGGGGATTCTGGGTCGCGGGGGGATGGGCGTGGTTTACAGCGCGGTCCGCGATTCGGGCCGCGAACTGGTCGCCATCAAGGTGCTGCCGGAGGATTGCGCGAAGCACCCGGAGCTGATCCGGCGCTTCTACATGGAGGCGCAGTCGATGGCTGCGCTGACGCATCCGAACATTCTGCCGATTCTGGACCGGGGGACGATCGGGCGAAAGAACTTCATCGTCGTGGACTACGTGCCGGGCTGCAATCTCAAGCAGCGCATTGCCGACGCCGCGCCCCTGGAACTCGACGAGGTGGTGACGGTGGCCTCGGCGGTGGCGGAGGCGGTGCAGTGCTGTCACGATCACGGCTTCGTCCACCGCGATCTCAAGCCCGCCAACATCCTGCTCTCCCAGGGCGGCCGGATCTTCGTGACCGACTTCGGCATCGCGAACCTCATGTCGCGGCTCGGGGAGGAAACCGACCACGGCATGGCGATCGGCACGCCGCAGTACACGGCGCCGGAGCAGCAGATGCACGGAAGCAACGCCGACCCGAGAGCCGACCAGTTCTCGCTGGCGGTGATCGTGTACGAAATGCTGACGCGTCGGCTTCCGCAGGGACGGTTCGATCCCCCGTCGGAATTCCGCGGCGACGTCAAGCCGGAGGCGGAGGCCGCACTGATGCGCGCGCTCTCCAACAATCCCGAGAAGCGCTTCGCTTCGATTCGCCAGTTCGTGCGTGCCTTTCGCAAAGGGCTGGCACTCAACGACACCGAGTGGTCCGAAGAGCGGCAGATCGCGCGGGCGGCTTCCTCCGCGATCGTGGAGGCGGACGCCGATTCGTCGGCTGCGGGTGGAACGGACTTTCGCCGGGTCACGAAGTCGTGGACCGCGACGCCCTACGATCCCGCCGCCGAGGAGGAGGTTCCGCCCGTCGCGATTCCGCCGCTGGCGGCCCCTCAGAAGCAGTCCCCGAAGTCCCGGGAAACGCGTCCCGCCCCTCCCGCCAGGCCTGCGCCCGCGTCGAAGGAGTCCAGGCAGCTTCGCCTTCTGATGGGTCTGGCGGCGGTTCTGGCGGCGCTGCTGGCCGGGTTGCTCCTCTGGTACTGAGGATTTCGTTAGAGTTCCGTGAGGGTGGCGTGTCTTAACAATTGGAAGTGCGATTGTTAGGACAATCGCCTTGCCAGAGGGACGGGAGAGTGGTCCCACCTCGCGCGGCGGGCGACCGCGAACCCACTCTGTGCGGAGAACCGACGGCATGAGCAACGCATCGATCCTCGTCGTGGACGATGAAACGGACATTCGCGAATTGCTGGAATACAACCTGACCCGGAACAACTACGCGGTGAACTGCGTGGGCACGGGCGAGGACGCCCTGCGGGAAGCCCGCGAGAGGATTCCGCAGATGATCGTCCTCGACCTCATGCTTCCGGGCGTCGACGGGCTGGAAGTCTGCAAGCGGCTGAAGAACGACCGCAAGACCGAGCACATTCCGATCATCATGCTGACAGCCAGGGGCGAGGAGGCCGACGTCGTCGTCGGCCTGGAGATGGGCGCCGACGACTACGTCCCCAAGCCCTTCAGCCCGCGCGTTCTGCTCGCCCGGATGAAGGCCGTGCTGAGGCGTCGCGACCTGGTGAGAAGCGAGGCCGCCGATTCGATCCTGAAGGCGGAGGGGCTGACGCTGGACATCCAGCGCCACGAGGCCAGCATCAACGGTCGGCCGCTGACGCTGACGGCGCTGGAAATGAGAATTCTTTCGACGCTGGCGCGCCAGCCCGGCCGCGTCTTTACCCGTTCCCAGATCGTCGAAGCCACCCAGGGCGTCGGCGTCGGCGTGACGGACCGTTCCGTGGACGTGCATGTCGTGTCTCTGCGGCGAAAGCTGGGAGAGGATGCCGGTCTGATCGAGACCGTTCGGGGCGTGGGATACCGGTTCGCGGAGTCGGCAGATTGAGCAAGAGCGGGCTGCTGTGGAGAGTCTTCGGTTCCTACCTGCTTGTCATCGGCCTGCTGGGTGCGGGTTCGCTCGCCGCGCTGCGCGTCACCCTGGTGGATTCCGCGGTGGACGCGGAGAGGACCCGCCTTGCGGAGACGGCGCGGCATGAGGCGTCCCGCGCGCCGACACCGGCCGGCGACGCGAGCGGCGTGCTGGCGCGGGCGGCGGAAGAACACCCGCACTTGGGTTTCCGCTTCTTCGATCGGGAGGGAAACGTCGTCGCGGCGAGTCGCGACGCGGAGCGCCGGAGCAGCCGCCCGACACCGGATGTCGTCGCGGCGCTGCGGGAGGGTCGCGAGGCTTCGCGCATCTTCCATTCCCTGACGGCCGGGGAAGAGGTGCTGGCGGTCGCCGTTCCGGTGACGGTCGGCGACGAAGTCGTCGGCGCGATTCAGGTGACGAGACCGGTCGGGGCGGTCCGCCAGGCGGCCGTGGCCGGATGGAAGTCGCTCTTCGTTCCGGTTGGGGCTTCGGTGGCGCTCGCCTGCGTGGTGGCTCTGTTCCTGGCGATTCGGTTCACGCGCCCGATCGAGGTTCTGCGCCGGGGGGCGGAGCAGTTCGGACGCGGGAATCTGAAGCGCAAGGTGCCGACGCCGCCTGGTGTGGAGCTCGGCGAACTGGCGGACGCGCTGAATCAGATGGCGTCGCAGCTGAGCGAGCGGATCGACGAGATCACGAACCAGCGCAACGAGCGCCAGGCGGTTCTCGAGTCGATGGCGGAGGGCGTTCTCGCCGTGGACGGGGGCGAGCGGGTGTTGAGCATCAACCGCGCGGCTCAGGAGCTGCTGGGGATTCCTGCGCGCGACGCCGCCGGCAGACTGGTGCAGGAGACCAGCCGGAACGTGGCGCTTCAGCGGCTGATCGCGCGGGCATTGAAGGGCGACTTCTCGACGGAGTGCGAGGAGGGGTCGTATATCCGAACGGGCTCGGAGACGGTTCTGCTGGCGCGCTGCGCGCCGCTTCGCGACGGCGGTGGCCGGGACATCGGAGTCGTGACGATTCTGACGAACGTGACGCGTCTTCAGAAGCTGGAGAACCTGCGCCGCGAGTTCGTCGCCAACGTCTCGCACGAGCTGAGGACGCCGATCACGTCGATCAAGGGATTCACGGAGACGCTGCTGGACGGGGCGCTGGAGAACCCGGAGGAGGCGGAGCGCTTCGTCCGGATCATCGCGCGCCAGTCGGACCGCCTGTGCGACGTGATCGAGGACCTGCTGAGCCTCTCGCGTCTGGACCGCCACGAGCGCATCGAGACGGAGGACGTTTCGCTGGCGAAGCTGATCGGGCAGAGCGCGGACTTCTGCCGGGATCTGGCGGCGAAGAACGCGGTGGAGCTCGATGCGAGCTGCCCGGAGGACCTCCGGTTGCGGGTGAATCCGGTGCTGGTGGAGCAGGCGCTGACGAATCTGATCGAGAACGCCGTGAAGTACAGCAAGCCCGGCGGCGGAAAGGTCGCGGTGGAGGTGGAGCGAAACGGATCGACGGTCCGCATCCACGTGCGCGACAACGGGGTGGGAATCGAGAAAGAGCATCTGGAGAGGGTGTTCGAGCGGTTCTACCGGATCGACAAGGCGCGCAGCCGCGAGGTCGGCGGAACGGGCCTGGGTCTGTCGATCGTGAAGAACGTTGCCCAGGTCCACGGGGGGAGCGTATCGGTCTCCAGCACGCCGGGCGAGGGGACGGACTTCTCCGTCACGCTGCCGCTGGGCGCGGGGGCGGAGAACATCACCGGTCCGGCGCGGGACGCCGGGCCGCCGAACGGAACGACTCATGGCAGTTAGCGACACGCAGATCGACATCGCGAAGGGCCGGGTGGAAGCCTCCGAAGTGAACTTCCACTACGGCGCGAAGCAGGCGCTCTTCGACATCTCGATGGAGATGCCGGGCAACATGGTGACGGCGCTCATCGGGCCTTCGGGGTGCGGAAAGTCGACGTTCCTGCGGTGCATCAACCGGATGAACGACCTCATCGAGAACAGCCGCATGACGGGCAGCTTCACCCTGGACGGCGAATCGATCTCCGACGCGCGAACGAACGTGGTGGAATTGCGCAAGAACGTCGGGATGGTCTTCCAGAAGTCCAACCCGTTTCCGAAGTCGATCTACGACAACGTCGCCTACGGGCCGCGTCTCCACGGGGTGAAGGCGCGCGAGGCGCTGGACGAGATCGTGGAGAGGAGCCTGGTGCGTGCGGCGCTCTGGGACGAGGTGAAGGACCGCCTGAAGGACAACGCGCTGGGCCTTTCCGGCGGCCAGCAGCAGCGGCTCTGCATCGCACGGGCGCTGGCGGTGGACCCGCGGGTGCTTCTCATGGACGAGCCGGCGTCGGCGCTCGATCCGCGTTCGACCGCGAAGATCGAGGACCTGATCGCGGAACTGCGCGGCGAGTACACGATCGTCATCGTCACCCACAACATGCAGCAGGCCGCGCGCGTCTCCGACAAGACCGCGTTCTTCTACGAGGGCCAGCTGATCGAGTACGACGAGACGGAGACCATCTTCACGAAGCCCGCGAAGAAGCAGACGGAAGACTACATCACGGGCCGGTTCGGCTAGGCCGGCCCCGCGGCGGTTTTCCCGTGACTTTCGGAGCCGTTCGCGGTCCGATGCCGGGTCGAGTCGCGAGAGACGAAACGGAAGGCGAAGAGATGCATTTTCACCGCGAACTGAACAAGCTGAGGAAGGAGATCCTCGCCGAGGCCGCCCTCGTCGAGGAGGCCCTGGAGAAGGCGATTCTCGCCTTCGAGACGCGGGACGGGGTTCTCGCGGAAGCCGTGATCGAGGGCGACAAGCGCATCGACGCGATGGAGATCGACGTCGAGGAGGAGTGCCTGAAGATCCTGGCACTCCACAATCCCGTCGCGGTCGATCTGCGCTTCATCGTGACCGTCCTGAAGATGAACAACGACCTGGAGCGCATGGGCGATCTGACCGTCAGCATCGCGAGGCGGGCGGCGTTCGTGGCGAAGCGCGATCCGGTGATGGAGATGCCGGAGGACTTCGCCGCGATGACGCGGGCGGTCCGGACGATGCTCAAGCAGAGCCTGGACGCGCTGATCAACTCCGACGAGGCGCTCGCCGCGGAGGTCTGCCGCAACGACGACGAGGTCGACCGCTACAAGCGCGAGATCAACAGCGTGATCCGCGACCGCATCGAGCAGGCCCCGCAGCACGCGCGCACGCTGATCAAGATGATGGACGTGACGCGGCACCTGGAGCGCATCGCCGACCTCTCGACGAACATCGCCGAAGACGTCATCTATCTGGTTCGCGGGGAAATCGTCCGCCACTACCCGACGGAATAGGGCGTCTTTCCGTATTTCGCTGCCGCCCGCCCGGAGCCATCCATCGGCATCGGTTCGCACGATGGCCACGAGAGATCTGCGCGGGTCCCGGCTTCCATGGCGGGAGCATTCCGTCGGCGCTCTGCGCCAGGTGCTCGGACGTTCGCTCGCAAGACAGGCGCAGCGCGCCTGGAGTCGATAGCCTGCGGTTGCCGCGCGAGCGGCTACCGCAGGTCAGGCGGGCAACGACCCGAACCGCATGGCGGTTCGACAGGGTCGGCGGAAGATCGTCGAACCGCGATGCGGTTCGACCGGTGGGGTTCGCGTTCCTCTGGTTGCCTGCGGCAACCAGAGGCTATCGTCTCCAAGCGCGTTGCGCTTGAAGCGACAGGGCTGGCTTTTCTCATTCCGAAACTCTCGACAGCCATCAGCCTGTGGCCGAACGCCAGTTCTTGACAGGCAACAATCCAGCCGGCGTTCATGGCGACCTTGTGTTGCTCCTGTCTCGCGGTTCGCAGCTACCGGCGAATACTCTGGCTACGCGGGTTCCGCGAACGCTCTGGTCGCCGGGGAGTTCGCCGCGCTCAGAGAGCCGGCATGACGACGGCCACCCACGCCGGCATGGTCACCAGCGCGCAGAGGTACGCCACCAGGAGCACGGCGGAGACGGTTTCCCAGTCTCCGTCGAAGCGCACGGCGATGATCGAAGTCCCCGTTGCCGGCGGAGATGCCGATTCGATCATCAGCACGAGGGCGACGTAGGGCCCGACCCAGTTCAGCAGCGGCGACTTGAGGGCGAGCAGCATCAGCGCCGGCGCGAGCAGAATGCGATAGGTCAGCGGGATGGCGAGCACTCCGGGGCGAAGGCTGCGGAGACTGCAGTTCGCGATCAGCATTCCGAGAACGAGCATGGCGAGAGGCGTGAGGGCGGAGCCGAGCAGCCGCGCCGCGTCGAAGACGAGCACGGCGGGAGCGGGGCCTCCGGTGCCCCGCGCCGCGTTCGAGAGTGCGGGGATCGTGGCACAGGCGGCCCCGAGAAGCAGCGCCACCGGCGGGGGGGTGATGGCGTTGGCGAGCGTCTCGCGGAGACCGGAGGGCTGGCGGTCCTCCCGACCGCGCAGGAGATAGACGCCCAGCGTCCACTGGAGGGAGAACGTGGCGAGAATGGCTCCGCCGATGTAGACGGTGGCCTCGTTCGCGGATTCCGCGGGCACGAGGGCGAGAATGAGGGGGAGAGGGATGTACATGGCGTTCTGAATGGACGAGAGCGCCATGACGGCCCTTCGCCGCTTCCAGTCCGCATCGCGCAGTGCGGCGCCGGCGACGCCCGACCACGCGAGCCCCAGCAGAATCATGACGGTCACGGCCAGAATGACGACGGCGGTGCCGGCGAGGGTCTCGCTCGTGAGCCCCGCCGCCGTGGCCACCAGCAGCTTGGCGGGGACGACCAGGTCGATGAGAACGCGGCTGAGGCTCTTGGCGTCGTCCTTCCGGAAGACGCGGAACTTCGTCAGGCAGAAGCCCAGGCCACTGATGAGGAACAGCCCGACCATGACCCGAAGGACGGAGAAAAGTCCGGTCCAGTAGGTCTCGCTCACCCGAAACCTCCGGTTGCGGACTGGCTGCGGAGAGATTCTTTGGCTCGTGAGATTGACACTGAATTCACAACTGGCCTATATTTCAGGAAATCTTCGCCGGAACCCTGGCGGAGCGAGTACTGTCGTTTGGTCCAGGGCGGATCCAGCAGCGAAACCAGGCTTTTCGGGTGGCCTGTCAAACCAACCTTGATGGAGACGTGCCCGTGAGACGCAATCCCTCTCTTGTTCCCGAAACCCTCTGCCTTCTGGCCCTGGCGGGCGCACTGACTTTTTCGGCCACGGATGCCGCGGCCGACCGGCTCGTTCTGACGAGCGGTTCGGAGATCGAGGGAATCGTCGTCGACGAGTCCGAGGACCAGGTGGTCTTCCGCGACCTGAACAACATGATGCTGCGGCTCCGGCCTTCGATGATCGAGCGTATCGAGCGCGGCGAGAGCCCGCGCATGGAAGCGACGCTGGGCGACAGCGCCGCGGAGAAGGGCGAATACGAGGAGGCTCTGGCGCATTACCGGCGGGCGATCGCGGCGGGAGGCGACAAGCAGGAGATCGATCCGAAGATCGACGCTGCCCGGGCGAAGCTGGAGCAGGCCTCGCTGGGCGTGTGGGCGGACCCGATCGGGAAGGTGCGCGCGAAACTGGCGTCCGGCGATCTCGCGGGAGCCGCGGAGCAACTGCGTCTTCTCGACGGCGAGGTCGGCGAGGGCCTGGTGGACGTTCGTGCCGTGCTGAGGCAGCTGCAGGGCGAGCTTCACCTGAAGCGCGCCGAGGAGTACGCCAACGTCGTCGAGTACGAGCGCGCCGCCGAGGAGTTGCGCAGGGCGCTGCAGTACGATTCCAACAACCCCGACATTCTTCTCCGTATCGCCGACACCAACGCGCAGAGCATTCGCACGCACACGCAGGCGATCGAGTACTACAAGCGCGCACTGAGAGCCGGTGGCGACGATCTCGCGACGGACGTGCGGCTCGGCACGATGCTGAAGATCGCCGACATCTGCTCGGCGCGCGCCGACCACGTTCAGGCGGTGCAGTACTACGAGGCGGTCTTCGGCGAGAATCCCGACTTTCGCCGCAACCTGACGGACCGGTTCATCCATTCGCTGACGGAGATCGCCGGATCGGAGAGCGTCGGGGACCGGGAAACGGCCATCGCGTCGCTGCGCCAGGCGGCCCAGGCTCGGCCCGAGAACATCGAGGTCCAGAGCTATCTCGCCGTTCTCCTCCTGGAAGAGGAGGACTGGGACGGCGCCATCGAGGCCTACTCGCGGCTGCTGGAGATCAGCCCGGAGCACCGCGGCGCGAACTTCGCCATCGCGAAGGCCCTGTTGGGCAAGCGCGACATCCTCTCCGCGAAGGTCCATTTCGAGAGCGAACTCGCGATCGACCCGCGGAACTACGAAGCGCATTGCGATCTGGGAGACATTCTCTGGACGCTCGGCGACTACGAACTGGCGCAGGAGCACTTCGAGTCGGCCCGCAGTCTGGACCCGACGGAGCCCCGCGCGCTCGTCGCCCTGGCATCGACCGACCGGCGCCTGGGCAACTACGCCGAGGCACGGCGCTCCATTCGCGAGATTCTCGACCAGTACCCGCGCAACATCCGCGCGAACCTGGAGATGGGGCTCGTGTTTCTCGACGAGAAGAAGTTCACCGAAGCCCCCGACTATCTGACGAAGGTCGTGGACCTGGTCGGCGAGTTCGGAATCGGATCGACCCAGGAGGGACGCTCCTTCCTGGCGGATGCGTACCTGGCGCGGGGCGCGATCTCCCTTCTGACGACGGGTCCAGGCACGGCGACGAAGGACTTCAACAAGGCGCTGGAGGTGTATCCCGACTATCCTGCGGCGCACTTCAGCATCGGTTCGGCGTACCAGAAGAAGTTCGCGTCCTCGAAGTCGCTGGACGACCTGTTCCGCGCGGAAGAGGAAATGCTGAAGGCGCGGGAACTCGACCCGCAGAATCCCGAGTTCGCGTTCGGGCTCGGGGTGTTCTACCAGAACGTTCTCGCCGTCGAGGACAAGGAGAACGAGGCGACCCACACAGGCAACGCGGTGCGGCAGTACCGCGACTACGTTCAGGCGGGGGGCGCCCAGGTCATTCAGGTGACGAACTGGATTCGCGAACTCGGCGGGCAGATCTAGCGCAATGGCATTGCAGGCAACCATGCGGTCGTGCGGCGCCGCCGTTCTCGCGGCGGCGCTTCTTCTTGTCGCGGGGGGATGCTCCAGGCGGGAGTTCCGCCCGTACTCCCCGCACGAGAGTCTGCTCTCCGTCGCGACCGAGTATCATCTGCTGGCGGCGACCGATCCCTACACCGAACGCCCGATGCAGGACATCACGGGGCGCTCGGTCGCGCGTGCGACCCTCTCGCGGCTCGAGAACTACGAACGTCTGCATCCCGAGCGCTTCGCGCGGGAGGTCGCGTTCCTGAAGGCGTGTGCCTTCGAGCGGCTTCGCAGCTATGCCGCGGCGCAGGAGGAGTTTCTCCTGGCGGCGGAGGAACCCGAACTGCGGGAGGAGGCCCTGCGGCGCGCGGAGTCGAACGCGAGTCTGCTGGCCGTGGCGGCGCGGGCGGGGGAGACGGCCGATCTGGCGGCCACGCTGCGGGCGCTGGCGGAGCGGTCCGGCGCGTACTGGGAGCTTTCCTCTTCGTTCGGCGATCCGTTGTACGCCTCGCTGGCGAAGGTCGAGTCGGAGCAGGCGGAAATCGACCGCGCGGAACTGCTGGTGTCGGCGCGGGCGCTGCTGCCGGACGGCAACCGCCAGGCGCTGGAGTCGCTTCGCACGCTTGCGGCGAACCACACGACGTCGGCGCGCGGGCTGGAGCACGTGCTCTGGCTCGCGTCGCTGCACCGCGACTTGGCGGAGGAGGAAATCCGGATTCGCCCGCCGGAGAGCGCGGCCTTCGACGCCGCCCGCACGATGGAGCACCTGGAGGAGTGCCTCGATCTGCTGTATCGGGTCAGTCAGGCGGACGGCCGGCCGGAACGGCTCGTCGCGAAGCACGAACTGGATGCCGTTCTTGCGTTGCGCGAGATGGTTCTGGACCGCGCGGACTGAGGGGGGCTGGCGGAAGGAAGAACGTGCCGCGCTGAGATGCCGGGACGCGGGAGTGCGAGGGTCACCAAAGTACGAACGGCGAACCGGGCCATGGATACCCGGTTCGCCGTCCAGTGTCGGGATTGCGGCGGCTACTGCTTTTCCATGCGGATGGCGTCGGCGATGACGAAGCTGCCGCTGCCGGTCCAGCACGAGAGGGCGACGCGGGTGGCATTGCCCGAACCGAAGGAGTAGGTCCCGAGGGACACCCACACGCCGTTGTTCTGCTGCTGGTTGACGGGCACGACGGTGGACCCGCCGCTGTGGTAGACGATGTAGGGGGCCGCCGTGGCGCGGTTGCCTCCGGTGGTCCAGCGCGCGAAGACTTCGTACGTGCCGCTCTGGCTCAGATCGACGGCCCACGTGGCCGCGTCGCTGACGGACGCCGTGGCGCGCGCGTGGTAGTTCGTTCCGTAGTAGCCGGAGACCGAGGTGCTGGGGAACCAGTTGGAGGAGGGCGCCGTGAAGCCGGCGTCGGTGTTATCGACGATGTACTCGAGGCCGGTTTCCTGGACGAGAACCCACTGGGCGGCATCGGCGGAGATGACGGTGCCGGAGCTGCCGCCGTTGAAGGAGTTTCCGCCGTCCAGCAGAAGACTGCCGGAGCTTCCCTGGGCGAACTCCCACTGGCCGATGTTGATCCACTGTCCGCCGTTGACCTGCTGGTTGATGCCGTTGGGGATGCCGTCGCCGCTGTCGTTCCCCCAGAGCGTGGTGGAACCGTTCATGTGATTCACGATGTAGCTGGCCGCGGGCGACCGGTTGCTGCCGGAGACGTACCAGACGTAGACGTCGTAGATGCCTTGGGTGGAGAGCGTCGGCGTCCAGCTGGCTTCGTTGTCCTGGTTGTAGACGAGAGCCCAGCGGGAGTTGGTTCCGTAGTACCCGGAGCTGGCGGAGTTGGCCCAGGAGCCGGACTCCTGGTACTCCGGCGAGTCGGAGTTGTCGACGACGGTTCCGCCGATCGGCGGGCCGGGGTTGGGGATGGCGCTCTGCGTCATGACGGAGACGATGCTGTCGATGCGCGAGCGGGTGTCGCTCTGCGAGGAGGAGGGAACGCTGTTGCAGTAGATGGAGAAGAAGTAGCGTTCGCCGTCGTAGAGGTTGTCGATGTAGCCGGAGAGCGAGAGCGTCTGGCCGTTGGTGAGCGTGCCCGTCTTGGCGTGGACGCGTCCGGTCTTGCCGGTTCCGCAGAGACGGCTCGCGAGCGTGCCCTTGGTGCAGGAGATCGCGAGGTGGGTGGCCCACTGGCCGTAGGTGTAGTTGTCCATCATGTACCGCGTGAGGCCGAGTGTCTGGCGCGACGTGAAGCGGTTGTCGTAGTTGAGGCCGGAACCATCGTACATCTGGGCGCCGGTCATGTCGATTCCGACGCTGTTGCACCACGAGATGATGGAGGACCCGCCGCCGGCGAGGCCGTAGAGTTCGTCGGCGAGACCGTTGTTGCTGGAGGAGAGAACCGACTCGACGGGACTCGACGTGGAGGAGGACTGAAGCTGGTATCCGCGCCACACGTAGGTCGGACCGAGGTTGCCGAGGGCGCCGGCGGTCGTGAATATCTTCGTGTTGGAGGCGGGTCTGCGCGGCGTGTCGGGATTCAGGCTGTAGTAAGTCTGCGTGCCCCATTCGTTCTCGACGAGAACCGACCACTGGACGCTGGAGTTCGCGTTGTTGATGATGGCATCGATGTCGTTGTCGATCTGGGCGAGGGTGATGGCACCGGCGGTGCCGAAGAGGAATGCGGCGAAGACCGCGACGAGCATGGCGAGCCGCAATGCGGCGCGCCCTCTGAGGTGATGATCCATCGGTTTGCGTTCCTTTCGTGCGGGGATGTGGTTCCTGCTCCGAAGACAGCCCGGTAGCGCAACCTCTCGAGTGCGCCCACACGTCGCGAGCGGCGCCTGCCCGCGACGTTTGCCCGTGCCCATACACACCGGATAGACCTTCAGACTGACGGCAAGATATGGCTGCAACAGCGGCTCCGTGCAACCATTTTTCTAACCGTAACCGGTTCACCAAGCCGAATAGTTTCAATGCTTTGGGTGCTTTTTGCGAAAACCCGCCGCAAACCGCCGATTTAGGGGATCAGCCGCGCCGTCCGGGTGCCTTTGCCCACCACGACACGACCGATTTCGTCCTCCCCGTGCATGACCGTCCATGTGCCGGGAGAGAGCTCGACGGGCTCCGACGCGTAGGGGGTGGGGACGACTGTCGTCTCTCCGCCCGCATCGGAACGCAGCAGCAGCGGCGGCCCTGGCGATGCGACGCGCGCGCGAAGATCGGCGGGAAACTCCAGCGCGACGGATTGCGACTCTCGGACTTCGAAGTCGCGCACCACGATTCCGCTCTCGTCCGGTTTCGCGACGAAGGGCCAGGTCTGTTCGATGCCTTCGCCCGTCGCGGTCAGCAGATAGGCGCTGTCCTTCGAAAGAGGAAAGAGCGTGAAGACCCCGTCCGCACCGGTGAGCGCTTCGAGAAGCACCGGCGCCTCCGGCACGTTGTCGGCGCGAAGCGCGACGCGAACTCCGGAGATGCCATCGCCTCCGGAAACGATGCGACCGACGAGATCGGTGCCGGGGCTCGAGAGTTCCACGCGCACGCTGGCGGTTTCGCCGGCCCGAACGTCGATGTTGGCGACCGATGCCGACTCGCCGTCGGGACCGTAGGCGATCAGCAGATACTCGCCGGTGGGAATGCCGTCGAAGCGCATGTCGCGGCCCCGCACCGACGATGGCTGGAACTCCGTTCGCGCGAGGGACTCCGGCAAAGCGGTGTTGAGAAGGACCGTTTCGACCGCGCCGATGTCCTCCGGTTCGATTCCTTCGATGGCGCACACGAGGCCCGCCGTGTCCGAAGGATCGAGATGAACGTCCTTCTCCGCGGCGTCGCTCCGCCATTCGAACGCGGGCGATACGGTCCACTGGCCGTTCGCTCCCGCCGCGACGCGCATCGTTCCCGCCGAACGCGGCCGAAGAAAGGTCTCCGCGCCTCCCGCGAACGCCTCGCGCGCGTCGATCTCGTAGAACCGCTGCGTCGTGCCGTCGCTCATGGGGCGTTCGCGCGCGAGCAGGAGAATCGCCTCGCCTCCGCTCGCGACGGGAACGGTCACTCGAATGCCCGGCGGCGGCGTCATCGTCAGACGAACCGGCAGCGAAGAGATGGCGGCGCCGCGAAGCTCGGCTTCGCCGTGGACCGCGTGACTGGCGGAGACCAGTTCCAGAGTGTCGCCACCGAATCCCTCGGCGAAGAACGCTCCGTCCGCGCCGCTCACCGCCTTGAGGTGAAGCGCATGGCCGAGCGGGTCGCGCCCGTAGATCGAGACCGTCACTTCGCGAAGCGGCTCGTCGATCGGACCGACGACGACTCCCTCGACGCGGACCCCGCGCGGAACCGTGCGATGCATCTCAAGCGTTTCGCCGCGCGCGATGGCGAGCGGTTCCACCAGCCAGGGCTCTCCGCCGGCGCGCTCCAGCACGAGCGTGTAGTCGCCGGGCGGCAGGCCGGGCATTTCGAAGGAACCGTTCGCAAGCGGCGACGCCGTGCGGAGTGCGAAGCGTCCTGACGCGTTCGGCCACGCGGCTTCCAGACGGACTTCGAACGCGGGGGCGAGAGGTGCCTCGCCGTCGTCGGGAGCCGTCGCTTCGTACGCGAGCGAACCACGCAGCGTTCCGCCGGCATCCGTCCGCAGTCGAAGCGTCGTCGTCGTCTGGCGCAGGTCCGTTTCGACGAAGACCAGATCGGACACGCGGTCTCCGGAGGAGCGCAGAACGACGCCGCGCGTTCCGGCGGAATCCAGCGGGACGACGGCGTAGTCGCCTGGAATTCGCGCGCGATCGACGACAGGCGTCGCGTCCCGCGCATTGCCGAAGACTTCCAGAATTCCTCCTGCGACGGCGGTCGTGGCGACGTCGGAGGCGGTGACTTCCAGAACGCGCTTTCGGCGGAGCAGAAGATTTCCCACGTCGAGGTCGGACCCGTCGGATCCGTCGACGGGATAGAGCGACGCGTCCTGGTCCTCCGTTCGAAACGCGAACTCGGGATGATCGATTCGCGCTTCGCGGGGCCACGGCGCTTCGACGGGATAGACTTCGAAACGCCCCTCCGGACCGGAGAGCGACATGGCCCCGCCGATCTCCACGCGCGCGTCGGGCACCGTGTCCCCCGTTTCCACATCGACGAGTGCGCCGGAAACGCGAATCCCCTCGGGATAGAGGAGCGTGACCCCTCCGATGGTGTGGTCCCGCACGACCGCGAAGGTTTGAGCAGGACCGGTGCCCTTGTCCGGCGACCAGGATGCGATGCGGTACTCGCCGGCCGGCAGACCGTCCATGCTCCACTCGCCGGATTCCCCCGTGCGCCGGACGATGTGGAAATCCCGCGGGCCGCCCTGAAGCAGAATCGTCTCGAAGGCGACGGGATCGAGCGTTCGCGAGCCCGCGAGCGTGCCGGAAATCGCCGCGCCACCCGGATGCAGATCGATCGTCATGGGAAGCCCGGGTCGCATGCGCAGGGTCTGGCGCTCGTGGGACGGGCTATGAAACGGAACGATCCAGGAGCAGTCGCTCGATAGTCCGTCGATGACGAAGGAACCGTCGGGACTCGGTTCGACGAAGAACGGATAGCTGCGCTCCATCGCATCGCGGCCCGCGTCGGGGCCCGGAACCACCGGCCCGATCAGAAGACCGGGAACGGGCCCGTGCGTGTCCGCGTCGCGCACGCTGCCCGCAATGGCGAAGCCCGGATCGAGTTCGAAGACGGCCTGCGCCGGGCTGTCCGACGGCATATTCTTCGGCCAGGGGAATCGTGCGCGGCGAACACCAGGGCCGGTGACTTCCAACTGCGTCGATTCGCCCGGCGACGCGGCGATTCCGAACGCGCCCGACGAATCGGGAACGGCGGTCGCCCCGGGACTCCAGTCTCCTTCGACTTCCGTCGGCGGTTCGTGAAACACCGTGACGGACAACTGCGACGCGTCGACGCTTGGCGGGGAGACGACGCGGCCTTTCAGGACGACGTCGGCGGTCGCGGGCGCCGAAAGGAGGAGCGACGCCAGCAGCGCCGCGAGGGCGCGCTTCATCGCGCAGCGCCCATCGCGGCGATCTGCTCTTCGGCGTGGCGCCGGCGAACGAAGCTTCGCGAGGGCGAATCGAGAAACGCGCGATACAGGGCGAGCGCCCGGTCGTGGCGGTCGAGTTCCTGCTCGATCTGCGCGGCGCGGTGCAGGGCGTCGGCGAGAAAGGCGTCGCTGGGATCGGACTCCGCCGCGGCGACCAGCAGACGCACCGCGTCGCCCTGCCGGTTCTCCGCGATCAGGAGTTCCGCCCGCTGAATCTTGAGGTCCGCGATCTGTTCCGGCCAGCCGGCGAGGTCCTTCTCCGCCCGCGCGAGAACTTCGATGGCGCTGTCCCCGTCTCCGGCGTCGGCATGGCCCTTCACGAGACGCAGGTACGCACGCGCCCGGACGTCGGGATCGGCCGACTCGTCCGCAATCCTGCCGAGGAACTCCGCGGCGATCTCCATGCGTCCCTGGTGCGCGGCGAGACTTCCGAAGTCCTCGACGATCGTCATGCCCCAGTCGCCCCGCACGTTCGCCGGTGCGTCGCGAAACCACTGGACGGTTTCCTCCTCGCGGTCGAGGTGCTTTCCGATCTCCCAGAGCCGCCCGACGGTTTCGTGCACGTGCCAGGGTTCTCCGCGATAGCCCTTCGCGAGAAGCGTCCGGTAGAATTCGATCGCCTCGTCCCATCGGTCCAGGCGCGTGAGACACGACGCGCGGTTCATTCGCACGGACATGTTGGAGGGATCGGCTTTCAGAAAGCCGTCGTACAGGCGAAGCGCGGCACCCGGGTATCCGTTCGTCGCGAGAACGAACGCGACGGTTTCCGCCTGGCGGTCTCCCGCGAGATCGAGCCGCGCGGCTTCGATCACCTTCAGCGCGGGATCGTCGGCGCCCCTCGCCTCTTCCAGCGCGAGCAGGGAGACGTAGGCGTTGGGTTCCCACGGCCGGCGCCGGATCACCTCGCACAGCGCCTGCTCCGCGATGCGAACGGTCTTTCCGACTTCGTCCGGCGACACGGCAAGCGCGCCTTCCGGAGCGGCGGCAAGCTCGGCGGCAAGCTCGCCCGAAACGCGCGCGAGGGATTCGACGGCCACCGTGTCGCCGTTCGAACGCGATGCCCACTGGTAGAGCGCCTCCAGTTCGTTGGGCTTTCGGCGCGCGGCGAGCGCCGCCCCGGCGGCGAGTCGCCAGAGAACCGGCGGGGGAGGGTCGGCGCGGGCAAAGGACTCGCGAATCCGGCTCTCGATCGCGTGGTGCGAGTCGGTGTCCAGGATGTTCGTGAAGATCACGTGGTGGTAGAGTTCGATGTCCTCTTCGCGCGAACCGGCGACGGTTTCCGGATAGATATCGACGAGCCGTTCGACGTTCTGCGCGCGCGTGGCGGCCAGCAGCCGCGCGAGACGGAACTCGCGTTCGAGATCCGCGGGGACGTCCGCCCCGTCGATGCGGGCAAGCGCGCGTTCCGCGCCTTCGTCGTCGTTCTGCGCCAGCGCGATGCGCGCCGCCTCCATGTTCAGCCGAACCGCCGTGCGGCCCGATGCCTGGCGGGCGCGGCGCTCCAGGTCGTTTCGAAAGTCCGCGAGATGTCCGTTCTGGCGCATGAGCTCGCCGCGCAGATCGTCCGCGACGACCTTCAGCGGAGACTGGCGCAGGCTGTCGATGTGGCGTTCGAGATAGGCGAGCGCTTCGTCGTGGCGCTCCTCGCGATTGAGCAGCCGCGTCGCGAACAGAACGGCACCGGCGCCATGCCGCGGCGCCTCCGCGAGCAGAACGTCGCGCGAGTCGAAGTAGTCGCCGCGCATCTGGAGGTCCTGCGCCGTCTCGTCGAGCATGGCGACCAGTGTCGACTCGTCGAGATCGCCGCTTCTCAGCCCGCGTCCCATGGCCGACAGAAGCAGTTCGGGCTGCGACAGGATGGTGTCCTTCGCGCCCGCGAAGAGCTCGCGCCAGAGCAGAAAGGCCGCGGCGGAATCCTCAGCCGCGAGCGTCGCTTCCAGCAGCAGGAGCTGCCGCTCCTCGCTGCGGTTCTCCTGCGCGAACAGCCGTGCGAGAAACAGCGTGCCGGCGGGGTTCTCTCCGTCGCGAATGCGCGGGTCGGGAGAGAGGAGGGCGATCGCGTCGTCCCGCCGGCCGGCCGCCGCGAGCGCGCGGGCCCCGGCAAGATGCGGAATCGCGGAACCGGCGTCGCGACAGGCGTCCAGCAGCGCCGCCAGCTCGTCGTCGCGCTCCGTCAGTTCGAGGAATCGCGCGAGTGCGGGAACGCCGCGCTCCGGAGCGAGTTCGGCGGCACTCCGGTACAGCGCCAGCGCGCGGTCGAAATCCTGGTTTCCCGCGGCCTCGACCGCGTCGCGAATGGCCGCGTCGGCCGCGGCGTCGCGTTCGATCAGAATGCCGGGCGCCGGAACGCCGGGCGACGTGCGAATGCCCTGCGGTTCCGTCGCGACCACCTCGCCGTTCGAGTGCGAACGGGCCGTGGAGGTCAGGGAGAGAGCCGCCGCGAGGCAGAGCGCGCCGACCGCGCGCGTTCTTCGGGATGTCGGCCGGTGCGCCATACGGGTGTGCCTCAACGAGCGAGAGACGGATCGCCGTTCGAGCCGATCCGTCTCTTGTGACTTGTCGGGGGTTGGGGGAATCAGAGCTTCGTCAGGCGGACGGCATCGGCGACCACGTAGTAGCCCGAAGTCGTCCAGCATGACAGACGCACCGTTCGCGTTCCGGAATTGAACGAGAAGTTGCCGAGGCTGTTCCACTTCCCGCCATTGGCCTGCTGGTTCGCGTTGACGGTGGTGGTGCCGCCGCTGTGATCGACGAGATACGGCGCGGAGGGAGCGCGGTTTCCGCCGGCCGTCCACCATGCCTCGACCTTGTACGTGCCGGAGGACGGAACGCTGAAGCTGAAGGTCGATGCGTCGCTGACCGCGGCCGTGCCGCGGACGTGGTAGTTCGATCCGTAGTAGCCACCCGTGGAAGTGCTCGTCCACCACCCGCTGCCGGGGGTGAAGGAGCCGCTCGCGTTGTCCGTGGTGAGCACCACGGCCGTGGAGGGCGTGTACTTCGAGAGGCCGTAGTTGCGCTGGAGCGCCCACATCTCGGACTTCGCATGGAGATCGCGCTGCGTCGCGGAGCCCAGATAGCTGGCATCCGTGGAGTTCGTGATGAACGCCATTTCGTGCAGTTCGGCCGGCATGTTCGTGTTCACGAGCACGTAGAAGTTGGCGGTCTTGTTGCCGCGGTTGGTCAGCGGCCAGACGCCGATGGCCTCGGCCTGGACCTTGTTGCGCAGGTCGAAGCTGGTGGAGCTTCCGCTGCCGTAGCAGAACGTCTCGATTCCGTTCGCCGACGAGCTGGAAAAGCCGTTGTTGTGGATCGACATGAAGCGGTTGGCGCCGTTGCTGTTGGCGTAGCTGGTCCGTCCGCTCAGCGACACGTAGACGTCGCTCGAGCGCGTCCGGATGACGGTCCAGGAACCGCCGCCGCCGGTGTCGCCCGTGTCGGTGTCGAGCCATGTCTTCAGCCGGTTGGCCGTGTCGAGGACGTTGATCTTCTCCTGCTGTCCGTTCCCCACCGCGCCGGGGTCGGACCCGCCGTGGCCTGGATCGATGCAGACCTTGCCCGTAACCGCCTGTGCGCCGCCGCCCATCAGGGCGAAGGCCGCGATCGCTCCGCCCAACAGAACCTTCCCAAAAGGTTTGTTCGCATTTCTCATGGAGTTGCTCCTTTCGAATGACGAGTTGATGTGGCTCTGCTTCCGGCGCGCGGAGGTCCGAACGCCGGTGTACTACCGCATTTCACCCACGAAGACACCTCCTTCCGATTCGAATGCGACCGTGCTGCCGTCCGGTCCGACGGACGGACGCATGCAGACACCGTCAAAATCCTCCGTCAGGTTCGTGCGTTCGCCCCCTGCGGAATCCGCGTAGTACAGATCCGCCGCCACCACGTCGTGCCCGTCGTCGGTCGAAACCTCGAAGAGCACCCCGCTGCCGTCCCGCATCCATGTCGGATTCGTTCCGTCGCCCAAATGAACGGGGGGATCGGTTCCGTCGGCGCGTGCGACGTAGATTCCGGAATTCAGACCCTGGTAGGCGACCATCTCGCCGTCGCCGGAGGGCATCGGGCCGTAGAAGTTGTCCTCGTTGCCCGTCAGGGGACGGGTCGATCCGTCCTCGGCGCGGACCATGATCACATCCGCGTCGGCAAAGACCGGCTCGTCCAGGTCGCTCGCGGCCCGGACCTCCTGGATCGTCCCGTCGGGACCGAGGACCTGCACCATGCCGTCCTGGGTGCGGACCTCGATCAGCCCGTCGTCGGTCCAGCGCGCGCCCCAGGCGTTCAGGTCGGAAATCCGCTCGGGGTCGCCCCGGCGCATGGATGCCACGTAGATTCCCCGGAACCCGGGGCGCGTCATCATGATCTGCAACCCGTCGGGGGAGATGCGGGGGGCGATGAATCCGCCCTCGCCGTCGGCGGGAATCAGCTCGCGAATGCCGCGCAGCCGCCTGCTGCCGCTGCGGGCGCCGGGGTTGTCGATGCTGCTGCCCGAGTCCAGACCCTCCAGCGTGGCGGAATTCGGCAGGTAGACGTACTCGTCGACCACGACGTCCACGGGGACGACGATCGTGTCTCCCCCGGCCGGATCCGCAGATGGCGCGATGGCCGTCGCGCTTTTCCCGGACGCGGTGCGCGCGGGAAGGGGATCGCTCTCCACCGGTTCGCGACCGGAACGGAACACCAGGACTGCGACGAGAATGCAGACCGCCGCTACGGCGGCCACGACGATACGCTTCAACTGGAAACGGCCCACTCGAAGAATTCCCCTCTGCCAAAGGCTCTGGATTTCGACGCGACATTATGCGCCGGTGATTCCGTGTCAAAGAAATTTTTTCCGCAACCGGTCACTCAATGTATACACACCCGGACCCTCTCCGCCTTCTCGCTTAGCCATCGCCGCACGGAAACGGTTTCGATGCAGAGGCGCCGGGAGACCCGGAGACTGCACAGTGAAGATGTTGCTATTATGACGGGGGGCGTGCGAACGCCTTCTTCGCAGGCCAGCGTTCTCTATTCGGTCTTCTCCGTGTCGCGCGCTCCGCGCTGCGGCGGTTCCGCGCGAAACGAGGCGGGGTCAGAGGGACTTGGTTTCGGCGGCGAAGACGACGCGGTTGCGGCCGCGGTTCTTGGCGCGATAGAGCATCTGGTCGGCGCGCTGGAAGAGGGAGTCGGCGTCGTCGCCCTTGCGGAAGGATGCTCCGCCGATGCTGATGCCGAGTTCGATGTTTCTGCCCTCGTCGACCATGTGGTTGGTCTCGACGCTCTCGCGGAGCCGTTCGGCGAGGGCCTCGGCGTGTTCCTGCTCGGTGTCGGGAAGGCAGATGGCGAACTCTTCTCCGCCCCATCGCGCGACGAGATCGCTTTCGCGGCATCCCTTGCGCAGAAGCTCCGCCACGTGGCAGAGGGCGGAATCGCCGACGTCGTGTCCGTAGGTGTCGTTGACGACCTTGAAGTGATCGAGGTCCAGCAGCAGAAAGCTGATGGGCATGTCGTAGCGTTCGGCGCGGGCCAGGTGATGGCGGAGGTGCTCGCGAAGCTGGCGGCGGTTGTCCAGGCCGGTGAGCATGTCGCGGGTGGCGGAGATGTAGAGCGAGTCGTCGTGGCGGAGTTCGTCCTCGTCGCGCACGAAGAAGCCGATGAGGGTGGCGCCGACGAGCACGCGGTCGCGTTCGCGCAGCTGTTCGCGTTCGCGGATGACGCGGCCGTTGAGCTCGGTGCCGTTGCGCGAGCCCAGGTCCTCGACGAAGCAGCGGGGCATCTCGTGGGACTCGGTCCAGTTCTCGTAGTCGATGCGGACGTGATGGCGCGAGGCGGCGGAATCGTCGAGCTGCCAGTCGGCGCTGCTGCTTCGGCCGATGACGGTTTCCGGCGCGGAGAGGGACTTGCGCTGGCCGCGCAGCTGTCCCGAAAGACAGATCAGGACGGGGCGGTAGGTGCGGGGGCGGGCGGCGGCGGGCGGGCGTTCGCCGCCCTGGTCCATGCCGCCCGGGAAGTGGGTGGGGTCGGAATCCTCACTCAGCCGCTGGGGGCGGCGGCGGGGTTCTTCGGTCTGATCGTCGGGGGTGTTTTTATCGACGCTCATCGAAGCGCTACACGTCTTTCGATCCTGTATCTGCCTTGGGGCACCTCCGACGGTGCCGGGACGGAAGCCGGGCTGCAAGGGAAGAGGGGCCCTCCGCCGGACTCTTGCGCGGCGGTTTCCGCAAAGACGCCCGCACCCGGAAGGGCGCGGGCGCTCGGGGAACTCCGTCGAAGGAGGGGCGTCAGACGCCGATGGTCTCTTCGCCCTTCTTCCAGTTGCAGGGGCAGAGCTCGTCGGTCTGGAGAGCGTCGAGAACGCGGATGACCTCGTCGGGGCTGCGGCCGACGTTCAGGTCCGTGACGTAGACGAAGCGCACGATGCCCTCGGGGTCGATGAGGAACGTGGCGCGCTGCGAGACGCCCTTCTCGTGGTCGAGAATCCCCAGAGAGGCGGAGATCGACTTCGTGTAGTCCGAGATGAGGGGGTGCTTGAGGTCCTTGAGCTCGTTCTTCGAGTTCACCCAGCCCAGGTGGCTGTAGACGCTGTCGCAGCTGCCGCCGAGGACGACGCAGTCGCGGTCCTCGAATTCCGGGACCATGTCGCTGAAGGACTTGATTTCCGTGGGGCAGACGAAGGTGAAGTCGAGCGGGTAGAAGTAGAGGCAGACCCATTTGCCCCGGTAGTCGCTCAGGGAGATGTCTCTGAATTCGGTGCCCGCCAGGGCCTGGCAGGTGAATTCCGGGGCTGTTTGTCCAACGCTGATCATATCGGGTAGCTCCTGATGGTGAGGATGATTCCGTTGAGTGTGGGGGAGGTCGTCAGACCGCTTCGATGCCGGGTGGCGCCGCGAGGGCGGAGGATACGGCGGAGAATGCGCTGGCCGCTGCGGCCGCCCGAACGGCTTCGTCGATCTGTTCGGGTGTCACATTGACACTCTTCGCCTTTTCGACGTGCCCGACGACACACATCGAGCACCCGTTCATGGACGATACGGCGATGCAGATCAGCTCCATGCGTGCGGTGGAGAGGCCCGAGTTCACGAACGTGTTGGCGTTGAAGGGGGCCTTGAACGCGTCGAACTCGCCCTCGGGGACGCTGTGGCGGAACTTGTAGTAGCCGTTGAAGACGGTGCAGACCGTCGCCACCGAAATGGCGGCGAGGATTTCCGCGGGCTCGAGCCCCGCTTCCCGGCACGCCGCGCCGAGGTAGCGGGTCGATTCGGCGGAGCCCGCTGCGGCGGCGATCCCGACGGCGACGAGGAGCTTGTCCTCGCGGGAGAGTTTCCCGGCGTCGAGCTGGCGTTTGAGGTTCATATAGAGATCGTGGATGCCGCTTTCGTGTCCTGCGAGTTCGGCGAGGCCGGAGGGCAAAGCCTCCACGCCGAACGATTCGCGGATACGGGTCAGCGCCCGGTGGGCCTTTTCCGTTGTTTCGCACCCGGCCCATGGTCTTGCCTGCTCGGGCATGTGAAGACCCTCCTGATCCCGATCAAATCGCGAAGTCCGTCACCCGCCTCTTGAAGAACCCGCCGCCATCCGCCCGTTCTGCCGAAACCGGCAACACCGTTCAGGCGACCGCAAGTCCCGGGCCTGAACCGCCCGGCCGCCCGGACCTCTCCGTGGTGATTATCAACTGGCGTCTGGCCGCCGAGCTCAAGGGGGTCATCCCCAGCATCGCGGCCCGGCGGACGCGGTGTTCCACGGAGACCATCGTCGTCAACAAGCCCAGCGGCGACGGCACGGAGGCTTTCCTGTCGGAGCACCCCTGGGTCCGGCTGGTGAGCCACGACGTCTTCGGCATCGCGGAAATGCGGAACGTGGGGATTCGCGAGGCCCGGGGCCGGTACTGCCTGATGCTGGACGCGGACACCGAGGTCCTGCCGGGATGCTTCGATTCCCTGGTGGAGTTCATGGACCGCCACCCCCAGGTCGGCGCCTGCGGCGCCGGAACGCGGCGTCTGAACGGCGAAATCGAATACAACGTCAAACGCTTCTACGATCTCACCACGATTCTGATCCGCCGGTCCCCCGTCGGGTCCCTCTGGCCCGACAATCCCTGGAACCGCCGCCACACGATGCTGGACAAGGACCACACCCGGAGCTTCTACGGCGACTGGGTGGCGGGGGCGTGCTTCTGCATGAGGCGCGAGGCCATCGTGGAGACGGGGCTCTTCGACGACCGGTACTACTTCGGGTTCGAGGACGTGGACTGGTGCTGGCGGGCGAAGCGCCGGGGCTGGAAGATCGCGCACTGCGCCCAGGCCGGCATCGTCCACAAGGTCCAGCGCATGTCGGCGGGCATCAACCGTCTGACGATGGAGCACATCCGCAGCGGGCTCTTCTTCTGGTGGAAGATCCAGCGCACGCGCCTCGGTCTGCCGGACAACAGCCCGATGCTCGGCGCCACGACGGACGGTTTCGGCGCCCTGCCGATGAACCGCAGGCCCCCGGACCTGGACATCTCCCTGGTGATCATCAACAGCAACGGAAGGCGCCTGCTGGAGGAATGCCTCCGGAGCCTGCCGGCGTCCTGCGAGGGCGTTTCCTGGGAGGCGGTGGTCGTCGACAACGGCAGCACCGACGGCAGCGTGGAGATGATGCGGCGCGACTTTCCCGAATGCCCGTTCGTGGCGAACCGCGAGAACCTGGGCTTTACGAAGGCCAACAACCAGGGGCTCGAAATCGCCCGCGGCCGCTACATGGTGCTGCTCAACAACGACACGGAAGCCAGGCCGGGGTCGTTCGCGGCGGCGGTCCGGTATCTGGACGAGCACGAGGACGTGGGGGCGGCGGGGCCGAAACTGCTCAACACCGACGGCAGCCGCCAGCTTTCCTGCCGGCGCTTCCCCAGTTTTCAGCAGGCGCTCTTCAACCGCTACAGTCTTCTGACGCGCCTCTTTCCCGACAATCCCTACTCGCGCAGCTATCTGATGTCGGACCTGGACGGCGACGAGGACGAGGTGCGCGACGTGGACTGGGTCAGTGGCGCGTGCCTGATCTTCCGCCGCTCGGTCTACGACCGGATCGGTCCGCTCGACGAGCGCTACTGGATGTACAGCGAGGACGTGGACTACTGTCTGCGGGTGTGGCAGGCCGGGTACCGCGTCTCCTACGTTCCCGTCGGCGAGGTGTTTCACCACATCGGGCAGGACACGGGGAACTATCCCTTCAAGCTGATGATCGAGCGTCACCGCTCGATGTACCGTTTCTACAAGAAGCACTACAGCCGCGAGTTGCTCTTTCTGGACGTGGCGACGGCCGCGATGGTCGCGCTGCGGTGCGGCGCGAAGCTCGCCGGCCTGGTGTGGCAGCGCTACAAGAAGGCCCGCGCCGCGCGCGCGACGGGCGCGGCGCGGCGGGAGGCGGCATCGTGACGACACCCTTCGCGGCGTCTCTTGCGCTGGCACTGGTGGTGACTCTCGCCGCGCAGCTGCTGACGGCAAAGCGTGCCCCGAAGCGGAGCGCGGCGGCCGGCAAGGCCCCGGTGCGCGCCGGCGCGGGGACGTGGATCGGCCTCGTCGTTTCGACGGGACTGCTTTGGATGCTGAGACCCGTTCTGCCGCAGGAGGCGGAACTCCGCCTGGGGCCGCCCTTCTGGACGATTCTGCTTTCGGCGATTCCGCTGATCGCCGCGACGCTGGTCAGCGACTTCGGCCGGTCGAGCAGCGAGCGCCATGCACTGGGGCTGTTGCTGGCGGGCCTGGTGCTGGGGCTGGCGGGAATGCCCATCGTGCGGTTTCTGGACGTGCCGCTGGCTCCGCTCTGGCAGGTCGTGGCGACGGTGCTCTGGCTCTTCCTGATGGCGAGCATCGTGGAACTGGTGAGCCTGGTGCCGCTGGGGGTGTTGCTCTTCACACTGGCACTGGCCGGTGTGATTTGGGCAAGCGGGGGTGGCCAACAGTCCGTTGCGTCCTATACTTTGGCCGGTGCGGCGGCGGGTGCCGTTATTGGCAGGACTCTGGCGGACGCGTTCTCGCCGCGTCCCGTCCCCTGGGGCAAAGCGGAGATCTTCGCCCTGGGCCTCTGGCTCTCCGTCGCAACGACCGTGGCGTTCCTGAAGAGCGTTGCGTTCGCTGGGTTTGTGCTGCCGCTTGCGGCTCTCGCGATCGGGCTGATACTGATCTCCATTCAGACGTTCGAGCGCACGCTGCTGCTGCGCGTGGCGCCCCGGGCCGAGTAGAACGGCGCCGGTCAACGCAAAGAAAGAAACCGGATTCGCGAAATGGGACTCCTTTCAAGACTGTTCGGCAAATCCGATTCCGCCGCCGGGGGCGACAAGGCCCGGTTGATCGACCGCGTTCGCGAAACCACCGCCGGCGAATTCGCCGGTGACGAGTCGCTGACGCAGCTCTTCTCCTGCTTCGAGACTCCCGACGACTACGACCTGAAGCTCGAAGCGCTCAACAAGCTCTACGAACTCGAACGCGTGCCCTGGGCCGATGCCTTCGCCACGCGCCTTGCCGCCGACCGCAACTGCCCGCCCGTCATCGTGAAGGGCATCGTGAAGCATTTCCTGGCGGAGAACCGTCTCGACGAGGTCGCCGACGGGGCGCGCCGGTTTCTTTCGAAGCATCCGTCGGAGGGCGACCTGGTCGTCGCGGTGGCGAAGTGGTTCGCCGGGCGCAAGGACTGGAGAACCTGTCTGGAGATCGTCCAGCCCGCGCTCGCCCACGATCCAGACGCGATGCGCCTGTACGCGCTGGCGGGGGAGTGCCACGCCCGCGAGAAGCGGTGGGAGGACGCGGCGAACCATCTGCGCCCCGCCTGCGAGATGTTCGAGCAGGCGTTTCGCCGTCACCAGATCCCCGCCGACAGCCTGCACAGCGAGCAGCTGGAGTTCAGCCGTCTCTATTCGCTGCTGGAGGACGCCGCGCGGCGCTGCCACGGCGAGGAGGGAGTGGCGGCCGCGTTCGAGAACATCCACATGACGCCTTCGGGCTTCGGCCTGCAGAAGGAGGCCGAGCATCTCGCCACGACGCGCGTGGAATACAAGCCGAGGCGAACCTCGATCGCGCCGCTGGAGGAGTTGTCCTCGCTGGCGGAGGAGGTCGGCCGGACGCGGGAGCAGGAGGCGGAGATGCGCTACCTGCTCGGCTCGCGGGAGCTGCGCCAGCAGCGATACGACGAGGCGATGAGGCACTTTCGCGAAGCGCTGGAACTCGACATCGAGAACTTCGGCGCGTACTTCGGCTGGGCCGCGTGCAACACGCTGACGACCATCGACCCCCTGCCGAACTCCGATGATCAGGATTCCACCGTCGCGCCCCCCACGACCATGGCGTACGAGAAGATCGTCACCGTCTGGGATTCGATGACGCTGCACGAGAAGCGCCTGGTGAAGGCCGCGACGAAGCCCGTGGAACGGTGGCTGCAGACGCTCGCCGACGCCGGCGCGAAGCTGCGGGTGCATCCGCTCGACATGCGGCTGCGGGACATCTTTCCGGTGCCCGTGGAGCTGCGTTTCGAGGACGACGGGCGTCCTCCCCAGGCGCTTCCGGCGTTCGCCGCCAAGCGCGAGGCCCACATCCGAATCGACGAGTTTCTGACGGTCACGCCGCAGCAGTTCACCACCGCGCGACTGGTGGGGTATCTGCTCGCCGACGCGTGGCGCGACGCCGAGAAGCGCAAGATTTCGGAGGCCGAGCGGGTGCTCGGTTCGCTGGCGAAGAAGCTGCCGGCGGAACGGATGCGCACGCTGGCGTCGGTGGACGATCTGCTGGCGGACATGGTGGAAGCGGTCGCGCTCGACGAGATATTCCCCGGCGACCGCACCGACTTCCGACAGCTCCTGATCGAAAAGGCGCCCGTGCTGCTCGAATAGCGGACGCTGTCTTCCGACCGTCGTTTCCAGCACTCCGTTCGTCACGCTCTCTTTGGTTCGATCCGGAACTTCGCCGGTCGGAAGAGACTCTTCGCGCGTCGCCGTGTCCCCGTACCCGCGAACGCAACCCGCGCGCAGAGCCGTTGCGCTGCGCGCGCCTTCTCTCGGGGGATGCTCGTTGGTCCGATCGGATTTGCGTTGTGTGTCTCCTTCGGTGGCGCCAGAATCCGCAGTGGAAGCGCGTACGCGCTTCGTTTTTCCAGCCTGTGGTTGCCGAGCGGAGCGAGGCTACCACAGGACGAATGGCTCCACAGAAGAACCGCGTCGCGGTTCGTCCGGTCAGGGGGTCGCCATGTCCAACACCCATTGTTCGATCTATCTGCATCTGGCGTTCAGCACGCGACACCGCCGACCGCTTATTCGGGCCGAGGCGAGAGAACCGCTCTTCCGGTACCTCGCGGGATGCGTCGAAGGGGCCGACTGGCGGCCAGTCGCGACCGGGGGGTGGACGGACCATGTTCACCTGCTGGTTCGCACGGGGGTCGCCGTCGATCTGCCGAACTTCGTGAAGGAAGCGAAACGGGGATCGACGATCTGGCTGAAATCGAAGTTCGCCGGCATGGAGGACTTCGCGTGGCAAAGAGGATACGGGGCTTTTTCTGTGAGTCACTGGGACGTGGAGAAGGTTGCCGCGTACGTTCGGAACCAGGAGGAACACCACCGGCGCTTCACCTGGGAGGAGGAGTGCGCGAAGCTGCTGAAGAAGCACGGCGTGGAATACGACGAGCGCTATTTCCTGGACTGAAGGGGGGACGAACTCCTTGCGGAGTTCTCGCCGCAGGCGGGTGTGGACCCAGGGTAGGCTTCGCCAACCCTGGGCTGTGAAGGCGAAGCGCTCCGCGCTTCCAGTGGCGAGTCGGTGCGGCTGGATCGTCGAAAGCATGCCGATCAGGGGGCTCCGCGCTTCCGGCCGCGAGGAGATGCTGCAAGCGCGATGGACACGCGCCGGGACGAAAAGGTGGCAGACACGGCTGCCGGGACGCGCCTGCCGGAGCCTGGGGGCAGGGTTCAAAGTGCGCATCTGCGGCGCGGCGTAGTCCTATCTGTCCGATATTTCGGCTTCTTCGCCTTCTTTTTGCCCTTGACGTTCGCCGGACCTTCGCTCGACTGTTGCGTAACTTTGGCGAAACTTCGCCGGGAGCGCGATCATGTATCTGACACGGCGGCAGCGCGAGGTCTTCGATTTCATCAAGACCTTCATCGAGGAAAACAACTACTCCCCCTCGCTGGAGGAACTGGCCCAGGGCCTGAATCTCTCCTCGTTGGCCACGGTGCACAAGCACCTGACGAACCTCTCGGAAAAGGGCATGATCCGGCGGCACTGGAACCGGGGCCGCGGGATCGAACTGGTCAACGATCTGAGCGCGCCGCACATCGTGCAGATGCAGCTCGACGCGTGCTATGCGGTGCCCATTCGCGGAACCGTCGCCGCCGGCCAGCCCCTCGACGTGGCGGAGGACGATCTCTCGGAGCGTCTCAGCGTTCCCGCCGATCTGGTGCGCAACGCCGACGACACGTTCGTGCTGCGAGTTCGCGGCGATTCGATGATCGAGGAAGGCATCCAGGAGGGGGACTTCATCATCTGCGAGCGCCGCGCCGAAGCGCGCCGCGGCCAGGTGGTGGTGGCGCTGGTGAACGGCTACGAGACGACGGTGAAGTACTTCTATCCCGAAGGCGAGCAGGTTCGCCTGCAGCCGGCGAATCCCTACATGGCGCCGATCTATGTGAAGGCCTCGGACGTGAGCATCCAGGGCATCGTCGTCGGACTCGTGCGGAAGTACGGCGTCTGACGGCACCATAGGACAGGGTTCTCGCGCGGAGACGCCAAGACGCGGAGGTGTCGCGTGACCGAAAACGAGATCGGGACGATCGTCGTCGATGCGGCGGTCGCGGTACATCGGGAGCTTGGGCCGGGACTGTTCGAATCGGTCTTCGAGACCACGCTCGCGTGGGAACTGGAGCAGCGGGGCCTTTTCGTGGAGCGGCAGGTTCCAGTGCCGGTTTTCTATCGCGGGCTGCGGTTCGACGAAGGTTTTCGGGCGGACATCGTCGTCGGCAAACTGGTGCTGCTCGAACTGAAATCCGTGGAGAAGACCAGCCCGGTCCACAAGAAACAGGTTCAGACCTATTTGAAGCTTGCGGGCCTCAAGCTGGGGTATCTGCTTAACTTCGGGGAACCATTGATGAAGGACGGTATCACGAGACTGGTCAACGGTCTGGACGAATAGTACACCCTCCGCGTCTCTGCGTCTTTGCGCGCCGGTTCCTTCGCTCCGCCGGACAGGTGGGCGCGGCGGCGGGTTGACAGCCCGCCGCTTTGTGTTATGCCGGGCGCGTGACGAATCGGCCCATCTACCTCGACAACCATTCGACGACCGCGCTCGATCCGGCGGTGCTCGACGCGATGCTCCCCTTCCTGCGGGAGAGCTACGGCAACGCGGCGTCCGTCAATCACGCCTTCGGGTGGGAGGCGAAGGACGCGGTGGACCGCGCGCGCGAATCGGTTGCGCAGGCTCTGAACGCCGAGCCGCGCGAGATCGTCTTCACCAGCGGCGCCACGGAATCCATCAATCTCGCCATCAAGGGCGCCGCCGAAACGCTGCGCGATCGCGGCCGCCACATCGTGACCTGCGCGACGGAACACCGCGCGGTGCTCGACGTGTGCAGACGGCTCGAACGCGACGGGTTCGGTGTCTCGTACCTGCCGGTGGAAAGCGACGGCACGCTGTCGCCCGACCGCGTCGGCGAAGGGATTCGCGACGACACGATTCTCGTCTCCATCATGCACGCGAACAACGAGACCGGCGTCGTCCACAACATCGCCGCGATCGGGGGACTCTGCGCGGCGCGCGGCGTTCTCTTCCACACCGACGCGACGCAGTCCGTCGGCAAGCTGCCCGTCGATGCGAAGTCCATGGGCGCCGCGCTCCTGAGCTGTTCCGCCCACAAGTTCCACGGCCCCAAGGGCGTCGGCGTTCTTCGCGTCAGTCGCCGGGACCCGCGCGTGAAGGTCGCCGCGCAGATCGACGGCGGCGGACACGAGCGCGGCATGCGCTCCGGCACGCTCGACGTGCCCGGCATCGTGGGCATGGCGCGGGCTCTGGAGATCGCCGTCGCGCGGATGGAGAGCGACGGCGCGCGGATGCGCGCGCTGCGCGACGAATTGCGCGCGCGTCTGTTGGAGGCTGGCGACGTCGTCGAGAACGGCGCGCGCGAGCCCAGGCTTCCGCACTCGCTGAACCTGGCGTTCCGCCGCGTGGACAGCGTCGCGCTCATCAACGACGTTCCCGGGATCGCCGTTTCGACGGGTTCGGCGTGCAGCAGCGCGAATCCTGAACCGAGCCACGTCATCATGGCTCTGGGGGCGGGGCCTTTCGGCAGTCCGGAAGAACGGGCGCGCTGCTCCGTGCGGTTCGCGCTGTCGCGTTTCACCACGGCGGAGGAAATCGACCGCGCGGCAGGCCTCGTTCGCGCGTCGGTGGAGAAACTGCGGACCTTCTCCTCCGTCGGAGAGTAGGAGGAGTGACCGCAGTTCCGCGACGGCGTTCGCAAACGAAAAGGGCCGCCAGTGGTTCCGGCGGCCCTTCCTCATATCGTCCTCGCGCGTCCGCTATCCGTTCGCGCGTTCCCAGTCGTTCATGAACTCCACCAGGCTGGCGACGCCTTCCCGGGTCATGGCGTTGTAGATGCTGGCGCGAAGGCCGCCGACACTGCGGTGGCCCTTGAGACCGTCGAAGCCCGCGGCGGTGGCGTCCGCGATCAGCTTCTTCTCAAGTTCCTCGCTGGGCAGGCGCCACACCACGTTCATGAGCGAACGACTGTCCTTCTCCACGGGTGCGGTCCAGAAGTCGCTGCCGTCGAGGCAGTCGTAGAGAACCTTCGCCTTGGCCTCGTTGTGGCGCTGCATGGCGGAGAGGCCGCCCTGCTTCTCGATCCACTTGAAGACGAGACCGAGCACGTAGATGCCGAACGTCGGGCAGGTGTTGTAGCAGCTCTGGTTCTCGATGTGGCTGCGGTACTGCGCGATGGTGGGGATGTCGGCGGGACCGGTTTCGGCGAGGTCCTTGCGGACGACGACGAGGGTCACGCCGCTGGGGCCCAGGTTCTTCTGCGCGCCGGCGTAGACCATGCCGTACTTCGAGACGTCGATGGGGCGGCTGCAGATGTCGGAGCTCGCGTCGCACACCAGGGGCGACCTGGCAC
>JAJFLJ010000090.1 GCA_021772755.1 Candidatus Sumerlaeota bacterium | reverse complement strand
CGCCCCCCGCTCGAAGAGCCCGGCACCGATCCGCGCGGGCGCGTGCTGGCGCGGTTTCGCGCGCTCTGCCGGAAACTGGGCCGAACCGGACTGCGGCGCCGCGACGAGGAAACCGCGCCGGAGTTCCTGCTGCGCGCGTTTGGCGGCGGCGAGCCCTCCGGCCCGATGTCCCCCATCTTCGACCGCGCGTGCTATTCGCATCTGCAGGTCACCGAGGACCAGGCTGTTCGTTTCGCCGAACTGGCCGACGGACTGGAGCGCGACGTCGCGGCGCGCATCGACGCGGAGCGCCGCACCGCCGAAGAGCGCGAAGCGTCATGGAAGGACGACGCCGAGTGAAGCCCCGCGAACGCGGCGACGGATGGGAACTGCACCGGGGCGACTGCCTTGGCGTCGCCGCGGGACTCGAACCCTCCTCCTTCGCGCTGATCTACATCGACCCGCCTTTCTTCACTGGCGCGCGCCGCAGCGGCGAACGCGGCGCTTACGGAGACGCGTGGGGAAACGACGTCGCGCGCTACACGGATCACATCGGCGAGCGCATCGCCGCGATGAAACCGCTCCTGCACGAACGTGGATCCATCCTGGTGCATCTCGACTGGCGCGCCGTTCACTACGTCAAGGTGCGGTGCGACGCGATCTTCGGCGCCAACCGCTTCATGAACGAGATCGTCTGGTCGTACAACTCCGGAGGCGGGTCGAAGAAGCGCTACGGGCGCAAGCACGACACGATCCTCTGGTACGGCGCTGGACCGAATCCGGTCTTCAACGCCGATGCGGCCCGCGTGCCCTACGACGCCGTCATCGCGAAGAAGCGCGCTCATCTCTTCCACGAACGCGGAAAGGTCTCCGGCGACGTTCTCGACGTGTCCCGCCCGCCGAACCACGCGAAGGAATGGGTCGGCTGGCCCGACCAGAAACCCCTCGCGCTGCTGGACCGCCTCGTTCGCGTTCACACGAACGAGGGCGACCGCGTGGGCGACTTCTTCTGCGGAAGCGGAACGACGCTCGTCGCCGCCGTCGCGGCGGGCCGAAGCGCGGTCGGTGCGGATATCTCGGAGGACGCGCTGCGCGTTTCCGCCGAACGACTCGCGGGGGCGGGGCGCTAGTTCTTCGCTCGGATTTCGATGAGCTTCTGGAACGTGCCTTCGATCAGGCCCGTGAACAGCGTCGTCATGTTCACGCCGAGAGCCGCGGCTCCCTGCGGCAGCAGCGACGTGGGCGTCATGCCGGGGATCGTGTTCGTCTCCAGAAATACCGGCTGGCCCTCGTCGTCGACGATCATGTCGGTGCGCGACATGCCGTAGCACCCGAGCGCGTCGTGCGCCTTCTCCGCCATCGCCTGGATGCGGTTGAGGACGGGTTCCGGCAGGTCGGCCGGCGTGATTTCCTCCGACGCGCCGGGGCGGTACTTGGCGTCGAAGTCGAAGAAGACGCTCGTCTTCGGGCGAATCGCAGTCGGAGGACAGACCAGGCGGCCGCCGAAACTCTCCGCCAGGTCCAGCACCGCGCAGGTGACTTCCGTTCCCTGGATGTATTCCTCGACGAGCACCTCGCTGTCGGCTTCTGCCGCGCGCGAGACCAGCGAACGCAACTCGTCGGAATTGCGCGCGAGACCGGTTCCCACGCTGCTGCCCCCGCAATTCGGCTTCACCACCACGGGCCAGCCCAGCAGATTGCCGCAGGCCTCCAGCTGGTCCTCGCGGTGCGCCGGCGGCGTTCCCGTCGAAAGCGAGATCGCCCGCGGCGTGCGCAGCCCGTGGGCCGCGACGAAATCCTTCGAACGCTTCTTGTCCATGCAGAGCGCGCTCGCCAGCACGCCCGGTCCGACGTACGGTACGCCGATGAAATCCAGCAGTCCCTGAAGGCGGCCGTCCTCGCCATAGGCGCCGTGCATGATCGGCAGAACGATGTCGGTGCGCCATTGCAGCAGCCGCGAGATGCCCTCGGCCGGCGTGCGCCGCGTCAGATAGCCCGATGGGCAGTACTCCGGCATGTCCAGCAGATCGAAGAGCTTGTCGACCCGCGAGGGCGGCGTCTCGCTCGTCCACACCTCCTCGGGGAAGATCCACTCGCCGGTTTCCTCCACGCAGGCGACCCGCAGAAGGTAGCGATGGCGGTCGAGGGAGTGCGCCACGGTGCGCGCCGAAGTCAGCGACACCACGTACTCGGCGGAGGGTCCTCCGCACAGCAACACCACTCGTCTCGGTTCTTCGGCCATGGCAAGAGGCGCTCCCTGCGCCGTATCACAGAGGGTCCTCGCCCCCTGGCCGGAGAGCATCAAGAAGAAAAAACAGGGGAAGATGGCGGCAACAGCGCGCCCCGCCGCCGCGGCCTGCGTCGATCTGTCGGCCAGTTGAGCGCCGGATCGGCTGGGAGAGACCTGCCGACTCCTGCCTGAACGGCCCATCAACTGGCCAGTCATGAGCGCGGCCGGCGCAGCAGATTGCGTTTCGTCGGCCCAGCCGGTCTTACGTCGGGTTATCTTCGGATGGCGGACGCTTGCGGAACTTCATTCCTGGTGCATGGACGTGGCGCCACGACCTGTCTCGCTGCTGCCAGATGGAGGGACCGGTTGAAGTCGGACCGGGAGAAGCCCGACCGCCAAAGTGGATTCGCTCCCGGGCAAGCCACTCACTCCACCACCCACCACGCGCTCGGCTCCTCCGCCAGCGGCGCGACGAAGTCCAGCCGCACCGCCCCCGAATAGAATCTGTTCCCCGTGACGGCGCCGTTTCCGACGGTGATGGAGTGGAGGCCCAGGTCGTTGGCCGAGCCGGTGCCGAAATCGAACTGGCCCAGCATGCGCCAGCCGTTGGCGTTCGCCTGCGCGTTCTGGTTTTCGTTGAACGTGTCCGTCCCGTTCAGGTGGTCGACCGTGTACGCGACGCTCGCGATGTTGTTGCTGCTGTAGGGATAGGCGACCTCGACGGTGTACGTGCCCGCGACGTCGAAGATGGGGCGGAAGGACGCGCTGCGTCCGGTGACGCTCGCGCCGCAGTAGCGCTGCACGCCGGAGTTGCTGACGCCCTGGGCGGTGAACTGGATGGTGGAGTTGCTCCATCCGCCGCCGGCGTTCTCGACGTACCACTGGTTGTTGGGGCCCGTGGGCGTGCCCTGGACGATGAAGGCTGGCGGCGCGCCGGTGAGTTCCGGCCGCACGGTGACGCTGAAGCCGAGCTTGTTGTCGGCGGGGCCGAACCAGCCCTCCGTTTCGTGCCACAGGGCGAAGTGTTCGGTGAACACGGTGTCCGAGGCGACGACGGGCGGCTCGAACGTCAGCGTGAACGTCGCCGTTTCGCCCATCGCCACGCTGGTCGGCGCCATCTCGAAGAACGTCGCCTCCTGGCCCGCCGGAACGAAGCCGCTCGCGCGGCCGAAAGCGCGGCTCGGCACGATGGCGACGTCCGACGTCGTCCACGTCTGCGTGCCGATGTTGGTATACGTGGCGACGACGGTGTACGTTTCGCCCGTGCGCGTGAGGGGACTCGCCACCAGGCTCGTCAGGCGCGCGTCCCATTCGACCGGCGTCGCCGGACCCGGCGCGACGATGGAGAGGGCGTCCGTGATCGACCGCAGGCTTCCGTCCGACGGCACGTTGACGACGCTGTTTCCGGGTTCGCCCTTGATCCAAAGGGCGGACGATCCGCCACCGTCCATGTTCAGGCCGTCGGTGGCGCCCAATCCTTCGAGCACCGTCTGCAACTCCACGAGCGTCACGCCCGCCGCTCCCGCGCGGCGACCGTCGACGACGACGAAGAGGAACTTGTTGTCGGCCGTCCTGCCGACGGCGCTGCGCGGGTGGCGGTCGACGTTGTAGTACGGCTCGTCCAGCGGCAGCGGGTACTTCACGCCGTTGTCCCACAGGGGGACGTTGGACGCCATGATGTTCGGCTCGGGGCGGTCGTCCCATCTCCCGGGGGTCGTCGGGCGCAGGACCGTGTCCGCATCCCCCGCCGCGTCGATCACGACGGCGCCTTCGTCGTGGGCGTTGACGACCGAAGGATAGCGCACGACGCCGTCCGTGCGCGTGTGCTGAAGGACGATGCCCGTCGCCAGGTCGATGTAGTTGCCGTTGATGACGCAGGCCGTGTTCGCGTGGTCGGGGACGAAACTCGTGATGGGAATCCGCGTGCCCCCGGCGCGGTAGGCGATCTTCACCGTGTTCCCCTCGACGTCCATGTCGACGCTGGCGACGTGGATGTCCTGCTGGCTGCTGAACAGGTCGTCGAAGTGGTAGTATCGCCACGTCACCCCGGCCGCGGCCTCGCGCTCGAACCAATTGGCGTTCTGGATCTTCTGCACGTCCGTCTGGGCGAAAACCGCCATCGGCACGAGCGCCAGCAAACCGGCAATTGCACGGTTCCCCATCGGGAGCCCCTTCCTCGCATGATCGAACTCGTCGAACGGAAAACCGCTGTTCGACGCGAGTACGACGGGCAACGGGAAGTTGACGGGCTGGGCGGAATTGTCCAGGGCCTTCCCGAAGCAAGCGAGGCCGGCTTGGACATGGCGGGGCCCGGCATGGGAGTTGACGGGCCGGGACGCCTCGGTTGCCGAGGTCCGCGCGCCCCGCCGCCGTGGCCCAGCGCCGTCCGGCCCGCGCCCTTCCCCGCTTCCCCGCGCTCCCCGCGCCGCCGTGTGAACATCCCGTCCGTCGCCCCGGCCCCTCAAAGCACTTCTCCGCGTCTTCGCGTCTCCGCGCGAAACCCGCACTTCGAAACCACCCGATGGCTCTCGCACCGTCGAACAGCGACGCCGTTCGCCCCCAGCCTTTCCGCACTTCCCCGTGCTCCCCGTGCCTCCGTGTGAACATCTTGCCGGCGGCGATTTCCCTTTGGCGCAGAAGCCGCACGATTTCCGAACACCCTCGCACCGCCAGCATCGAACCGAGTGCGCGCCGTTGGAATCACATCTTCATTCGGGCCAGGAGCCGGAGAACCTCGGATCGACCAAACGGTTCGCAATCGCTGTGCTCAAGATGGAACTCCACCCACCAGGTCAGTACTTCCACTTGCTCGGCGGAAAGCGCATCCAGGATGTCCTGGGCGCTTTCAACCAACATGCCATACGCTTCAAGTGTCAGAACCTGTCCGTCGATCTCTTCACCCTGCGGCACATACGCATACTCGAGAACGCTCATAATCGCGTCCCGAATCCACTCGTCCTCCGAAGAAGGTGTTTCGCGCTCGATACACTGCATTAGCATTTGTGGGAACTCCTCCACAACGTCGCTTGGATAGTACATCCATAGGATATCGTGGCACTCGTCCCAGGAATAGACCTTCTGATTCCTGCCGACAGCAAAGACTCTCTCCAGCGCCTGCATCAGTTCGTCGGCTCTCATCGCGGGCATCTCGCTTCCGTCACAGTCATCCACCCGGCCTCTCGTGTCTCTGTCCGCCGATCCATCTCGGGGACCTGTTCCGCATTTCGACGACAATCACATCCTCTGCCGTGGCGCTTCGTCGTCAAGCGATCCGTGCAGCCGCGGATGGGTTCACCTCCAATTCCGGCGGTCTGCCCCGGCCCCTCGAAGCACTTCTCCGCGTCTCCGCGCGAAACCCGCACCTCCCCGTGCTCTCCGTGCCTCCGTGTGGATACTTCGCCTGCTTCACCTACTCCCGCTCCGCGAAGAACCCCTTCAGCCCCTCCGCGAGCTTCGCCGTCGACTCGTGGCGCACGTCCATCTCCGGCAGAGAGTCCAGGAACCGCCGCCCGTAGTTCATCCGCACGACGCGGTCGTCCGCCACCAGCACCGCGCCGCGATCGGTTCGCGAGCGGATCAGCCGTCCGAAGCCCTGCTTGAACCGGATGATCGCGCGCGGCACGACGAGTTTCGAGAACGGGTCCTCGCCCTTCTTGCGCAGGTACTCGTACTGCGCCTCGGTGACGGGATCGCTCGGCGGCGCGAAGGGCAGCCGCGCGATGATCAGCAGCTCCAGCGCGCGGCCCCGCACGTCCACCCCTTCCCAGAAACTGCTCGTCGCGAAGAGCACGCTCGTTTCGTCCTGGCGGAAGCGCCGCAACAGACGGTCGCGCGATTCCTGTCCCTGGATCAGACAGGAAACCCCCAGCGATTCGATCTCGTCGCGGCACATCTCGTACAGTCGCCGCATCTGGCCGTGACTGGTGAAGAGCACGAACGCGCGGCCCCCGCTGACGCGCACGCTGCGGACCACCAGCGTCGCCAGGCATTCGTCGAACCCCGCGTGGCGCGGATCGCCGAGATCGTTCGGCACCCCGAAGAACACCTGCCGGCGATAGTCGAACGGCGTGTCCAGCCGCAGCGATTCCAGCGGCCGCGCGACGGGCGTTCGCGGCTCCGCGTCGTCCTCTTCGTCGCCGCCGGGCTCCGGGTCTTCGTGCGCGCCGCCCCGTTCGGCGAACGCCGACGCCGCGTCGCGCGGCGCCGCCAGGCCGGAACGCTCGAACAGAAACTCGAACCCGCCGTCCACCGTCAGCGTCGCGCTCGTCAGCACCTCCGACTTCATCTTCGAGTGCAGCGACTCCCGCAGCATTCCCCCCACCGACACCGGCGCCGTGCAGAGACGCACGACGAGTTGCCGCCGCCGGTCCGCCGCCACCTCGATCCACCGGCAGACCTCGTCGCTCTCCTTCAGAATCGCCAGCGCGCTCCGCCGCAGCGACTCCATCCGCTCCACGATCGCCCGCCACTCCATGCCGATGTCGAGGAAGTCCTTCAGCGTCTCCTCGCCGAGATCGCCGAGCGCCTTCATCGCCGTTCGGTTCAGATCGGCGAACACGCCGATCTCCTTCGCCAGGGCGGCGATGCGGCCCTCGCACTCGTCGGCCCACATGTCGTGCCGCGTGTGGGCGAGGGTCAGCCGCACGCGGTGTTCGATGCCGGCGCGCGGCGGTTCCAGGCGCGCCAGCTCCAGAAAGAAGTGCCCGAACTCCTCCAGGTACATGTCCGCCGTGTCGCGCACCGTCGTCGCCTGGGGAACGATCTCCGTCACCAGCATGCGGTAACCCGGCTGCGACTCGTCGATCAGGCCCTTCGAGCGGAACTCGTCGAGCTTGTCCGCCGCCTTCGCCAGCACCCCGCGCCGGCCCCTGCCGTCGGCGCGGAACAGCCGCGAGAACAGGCGCCGGAGAGCCACGCGCGTCACCTGCGAGGACAGATGCCGCGTCGCCGCCT
>JAJFLJ010000089.1 GCA_021772755.1 Candidatus Sumerlaeota bacterium | reverse complement strand
GATACTGTTCCACTCGTTGACCGAGTTGCCGTGACCGACAAGGCGCACGAACCGCGCAGGACCGCCGATGAAGTAGTTCGTCTCCGGGTCGAGCGTATCGCCGGCACTGGTGGCGTCGAGCACCGTTCGCCAGACGGCTCCGTCGTCGGAGAGGCGAATGGTGAAGTCGCTCGTGCGAAGGTCGCCCTGGTACCAGGAGATATCGATGCGGTTGACGGGCGTCACGGCGCCCATGTCGAGCGTGATGAACTGCCCGTCGCCCTCGGCGGACCAGCGCGTCTCCGTGTCGCCGTCGAGCACGTTGGCCGGCACGTTCTCGTCCTGCGCTTCGGACGCGGACACGTCCGTCACGGGGATTTCCGCCTGGGGCAGAAGGCCCGCGAAGACCACGCGGGAGGGCACCGGCAGGCGAAGCCCTCCGACGGCATCGAGCGTCGCGGAAAGTTGGTAGGTTCCGAAGGGAACCCCCTGCCACAGGTGGGCGAAGGGCGCTTCGGCGACCGTCGCGATCTCTTCCGCCTGATTTCGGTACGCGACCGAGATCAGCGCGTTCCCGACCGCATCGGACACGTCGAGCTCGAGCGCGATATCGGAGCCGGGATCGAAGACCCCGTTCGGGGCCGGCGAAGCGAAGCCTCCGGAGAGTCCGCCCTTGATGATCTCCCACTGGTCCTTCGCGACGGGGATCCAGTCGGGTTCCGCGCCAAGACGCAGCTGCAGCTGGGCTTCGAAGAGAGACTCGGGCTCGACGGGCGCGCCATAGGATTCGAGCAGTTGCAGGTGGCTCGCGTTGAACGTCGTCGCGTTTCCGTGAAAGCCGACGACGATCGGGTTCAGGTAGCGGTCGCGCGAGTTGGGATTGGTGCGCCAGAAGTCGTAGTTGGAGACGGGCGCGTTCGTGTTCCGAAAGTTCCAGAGCGTGAAATCGCGCAAGTGGTTGGGCATGCCTTCGAGAGGACCGCCGCTTCGGCCGTACCGCAGGCCGCCGGTCACGGCATCGAGCAGCGTGGCGTGGGGCGTGCCGGAATGCGAGTCCCAGGAGGAGTCGGCGTTGTATTCGTAGCGCCAGTAGACGGTGCAGGCGCTTTGATAGCCCATCCCCGGGCCGTGCCAGTGCGATGCGAGATCGCAGCTGAGAGCCGCCAGGACGCCGGTGCCCCGACGCGCGTGGATGGAGTGGTGCCCGGGGTTGCCGTCCTGGATGGTGTGCAGGATGGTGAAGTCGGAACAGCTGTCCATGTAGACGCAATAGTTCCAGTCCGTGAAGCGGCAGCGGCGAATCCAGCCGTTGACGACGCGGTCGAGGCGCAGCGCGCTCCAGCCTCCGTCGTCGAGCGCGCTGCGATGGTGGACGAATTCGTCCTGCCAGTTGCCGACGAACGCGATGTCCTCGATGCCGACCTCTTCGATGTGGGCGTACCGGCGCACCTGCCAGTCGAAGTCCGTGTCGATCCCGACGTGGATCGACTCCGCAAGAGTGAGCACGTTGCCCTCGACCGAGGCTACCTGATGGCGCTCGCGGACCTGGATGCCATCGTCGAACAGACGCGTCCAAGACGCGTCGGCCGTGTACGGAGCGATGAAGGAGGGGGTCGCGTCGGGATCGGCGAGATAGAGGGTGATCCAGTCGCCCGGCGCGATCGCGGCGGCGCTGGCGACGGTGATCTGAAAGGACTCTCGGGGGGCGTTCGCGGTCACCGTCGTGAGGAAGGAATCGGACGTGTCGTTCGGAAGAACCCGGATCATGAAGGGCGTCGACGACATGCTGTTCGGATCGTCGGGGGGAAAGTGGCGCTCCATGAAGAGTTCCGTCCCGCCGGGGAACATGCCGCTTCCCCGCAGGACGATGCTGCCGCTGCGGATTCGAATCGTCGATCCGATCTCCTCGTTCGTGTTGAGATGGAAGCGGCCGGGAGGAAAGAAGACGATGCCGGAGCCGTTGCTTTCGGCGGCGGCGATGGCGGCTTCGATAGCGGTTCGGTCCGAGATTCCGTCATCGGCTGTCGCGCCGAAGTCCGTCACGTCGAAGACCTGGTGCGTGACGTCGGGAATGGGGACTTCGCTCTTGCGATAGCCGGCGTAGGAGAAGTCGGCGAGAAGCGGCTCGGTGCCGCCTTCGCGGGCGGCGACGAAGTCCTGCCATGCCGGCGTCTGGGCGGCAGCGTTGGATAGCATCGCGCAGACCGCCGCCGCAAACAGGGCGCGGCTCGTCCTCACGATCCAGTCTTCCAGGGAGGAGTCGTCGGAAGACTCTGCACGAAGTCGTCCACGAGGCGGTCCTCGTACGCGCCCTTGTAGACCCCGTCGACGAAGCGGGAGAATGCCTCGTCGTGAAACCGCTTCCAGCATTCGTCCTCGGCATCGGGACGAATGGGATAGAAGAGAACCCCGTTGGCACGGGCGGCCTTCAGGTCGCCGGGAGCGTCGCCGATCATCAGGATGTTGGCGGCATGGTAGTTCGGCTTCGCCGTCACGGCGAGAATCTCGTCCTTCTTCCCCATCTCCTGGCCGGCGATGAGGCGAACGTTGGAGGCGATTCCGTGCTCCTGCCACTCGCGGTCGAGCGCCTCGCAGGGAGTCGCGCTGACGACGACGATGTCGGCCAGTTCCCGCGCGGCCTTCAGCGAGGGCACAAGGTTCGGAAAGGGCGGAACGCCGTGCACGATGTCGGCGACGAATGCGTTCACGGAGAGGCTCCAGTCGAGAGCGAGCTGCAGTTCGGCGCGCCGTTTCGCGTCGATGGCGGACGCGATCGCCTTCTCCAGAGCGGGGTTTCCGGGCTTCGGCTCCCTATCGATCCAGTCGCGAAGATGCGGGAGAGGAGGGATCGCCGCGCCGCGACCGATGACCTCGGGGCGTTCCGCGAGCAGATCGAGCGAACGGAGAATCGCGGGAAAGCGGTTCATGCCGCGCCCCTGGGAGTAGAGGTTCACGAACTCCCACGCCTGGCGCGCGTACTTGGCGACGGGCTGCAGGCCGAAGTACTTGATGAAGTTCGGAGCGAAGCATTCCTTGTGCTTGATCTCCATGCTGTCGAAGGCGCAGCCGTCGGAATCGATACCGATGTAGAAGCGCTTTTCGGGCTTGAACGATTCGAGTGCGGGATGGACGGACATGGGGATGCTCCGGTGGGTTGTGCTCAGTCGTTCGTCGTTCGCGAGGCGCGCACGGCTTCGCGGGCAAGAGCCTCGATGGTCTGCCAGTCGCCCGCCTCGACCAGGGAGGGCGCGACCATCCAGCTGCCTCCGACGGCCACGACTTCCGGCTGGGCGAGATAGTCCGGCATGTTGGCGGCCGATACGCCGCCGGTGGGAATCACCCGCAGGCCGCGATGCCGATAGGGGCCGAACATGGCCTTGAGCATCGACACTCCGCCGAGGGATTCCGCCGGGAAGAACTTCACGGTGCGGCATCCGAGTTCGAGGGCCGTTTCGATCTCGCTCGGGGTCGCGACGCCGGGAAAGAAGGGGAGCCGCTTCCGCGCGGCGTGTTCGACGATGCGCGCGTTGGTTCCCGGCGCGACGGCGAACGCGGCGCCCGCAAGCGCCGCAGCGTCGACTTCCTCCGGTCGCGTGACCGTTCCCGCACCGATGACGAAATCCGGAAAGCGGGAGACGGCGATCTCCAGCGCTTCCTTTCCCTCTTCGGTGCGGAACGTGATCTCGGCGCAGAGCAATTCGGCGCGCCGGAGCGCCTCGCAGAGCGGAACGATATCCGCCGCGCGGTCGATGGCGATCACCGGCACGACGCGGAGCCGCGCGAGGCGCTCTTCGACGGTCATGCTTTCACCTCAGCGAACGACACGGGCCGAACCACCCTTCACGAGATTGCGCACCTCGTCCAGGGTCGCCATCGAGGTGTCTCCGGGCGTCGTCATGGCCAGAGCGCCGTGGGCGGCGCCGTACTCGACGGCTTCCGCCGGCGGCATTCCGCTCAGGAACCCGTAGAGCAGTCCGGAAGCGAAACTGTCGCCACCGCCGACGCGATCGAATATCTCGAGCTCGGGCCGCTGGGTGGCCTCGTGGAACCCGCCGTCCGCATAGAGAATCGCGCCCCAGTCGTTGCGGGTGGCGGTGATGGCCCCCCGCAGCGTCGTCGCGACGGCCTTGAAGTGCGGATAGGTTTCGACGACGCGACCGATCATCTTCTTGAAGTTGCCGGAGTCGAGCTTCGTCAGATGCTCGTCGACGCCTTCGATCTCGAACCCGAGGCAGGCGCTGAAGTCCTCCTCGTTGCCGATCATGATATCGACGTAGGGGGCGATGGCGCGGTTGACCTCCTGCGCCTTCGCCTTGCCGCCGCGGGACTTCCAGAGCGAGGGGCGGAAGTTGAGGTCGTAGGAAACCAGCGTCCCCGACTCGCGCGCGGCCTTCATGGCCTCCAGCGCGACCTCGGGGGCGGACTCGGAGAGCGCGCCGAAGATGCCGCCGCAGTGAAGAACGCGAGCGCCCTCGTCGCGGAAGATGCGGCGAAAGTCGATGTCGCCGGGCTTGAGGCGCGAGCAGGCCGAATGCGCGCGGTCGGAACACCCGCGCGCGCCGCGAACGCCGAAGCCGCGTTCGGTGAAGTTCAGCGGATTCCGCGCGTCGAAGCCGATTCCGTCGAAGGGGAGCCAGTAGATGTGGGAAAGGTCCACGCCGCCCTGGAGCATCAGGTCCTCGATGAGGCGGCCCACCTCGTTGTCGACGAGCGCCGTGACCACGGCAGTGCGCAGTCCGAAGCATCGCCGCAGGCCGCGCGCGACGTTGTACTCGCCGCCGCCCTCCCAAACGTCGAATCCGCGCGCCGTGCTCACGCGGCGGTCGCCGGGGTCCAGGCGAAGCATGACCTCCCCCAAGGATACCAGGTCCCACTTGCATTCCGATGCGGGTCGCAAATCCATGCCGTGCACTCCTTCGTTCTAGAGACGATGCAAATTGAAGCCGCCGCTGATGTCGATGACGGTTCCGGTGGAGTAGTCGAAGCTGCCGCGCCCGACGGCGGAAACTGCAAGGGCAATGTCCTCCGGCCGGCCCCACCGCCGCTGGGGAAAGATGCCCTCGGCGATCAGCTTGTCGTACTTTTCGGTGACGCCTGCGGTCATGTCGGTGGCGATGACGCCGGGCCGCAGCTCGATCACGGGAATGTCGTGCTCGCCCAGGCGGTCGGCGAAGAGCGCGGCCGCCATCGTCAGGCCCGCCTTCGAGATGCAGTAGTCGCCGCGCGTGGTCGAGGAGGTAAAGGACGAGATCGAGGTGACGAACACGATGCGCGGCCTGGCGACGACGCCGTCGCGCTTCCAATCGACCATGCGGTTGGCCACGAGCTGCGTCAGAAAGTAGGGGCCCTTCAGGTTGATGCCGACGACGTGGTCGAAACTCTCCGGTGTGGCTTCGAGAATATCGGCGCGCACCTTCGGAGCCACGCCGGCGTTGTTGACGAGGAAGTCGATGCGGCCGCACTTCTCCGCGATCTCCGCGACGAGCCGTTCGCGGTCGGACGCCGAGGAGATGTCCGCGCGGACGACGTCGCCGGTCCCGCCTTCGGAGACGATGCGGTCGAGAACCTCGAAGGCGCCCTTGTCCCGGACGGCGGGATCGGCGGAGCGGCTGTTGACGACGACGTGATAGCCGTCGCCGGCAAGCTGGAGCGCGATGGCGCGGCCGATTCCGGCTCCGGAACCGGTGACGAGCGCGACGGGTTTGCTGCTGACGGGCATTCGAGTCACCTTCTTCGGTCAAGTGTACTTGAGGTAGGCGGCCTTGATCTTCGAGAGCCATTCGCCCTGGTCGAGGCTCCAGTACTTGTCGGAGAAAATCTCGACCTCGATATCGCCGTCGAATCCGCTCTCCTCCGCCCAGCCGCGAATCCGCGGAACGTCGATGCAGCCGTCGCCCATCAAACCCCGGTCGTTGAGGATGTCGCGCACGGGAAACCGCCAGTCGCAGACGTGGAAGGAGAAGAGCTTTCCCGCGCTTCCGCAGCGGCGAATCTCCGCCTCCAGAGACGGATCCCACCAGAGGTGGTAGACATCGGCCGTCACTCCGACATGGGAGTGGGCGATGCGCTCGGCCATGTCGTTGGCCTGGCCCATCGTGTTCACCGCCGAGCGCGTGTCGGCATACATCGGGTGGAGAGGTTCGATACCGAGACGCACGCCGGCCGCCTTTGCCGCGTCGGCGACGGCGACGATGCCGTCCGCGATCTCGCGGCGGCTCTCGGCGAGAGGCTTCGCCGGGTCGGCTCCGCAGACAAGGACGATAAGAGGCGCGCCGATCTCGGCGGCCTCCTCGATCGCGCGAAGGTTGTCGTCGATGGCTTCCTGGCGTTTCGCCTGGCTGTCCGCAGGAAAGAACCCGCCCCGACAGAGACTCGTCACCCGCAGTCCCGACTCGCGCAGCATGCGCCCGCTTTCCTTCGCCCCCTGGGGGGCGAGGGCCTGGCGCCACACGGTGATCGCGGGCACTCCGGCGGCGGTGTAGTTGTCGATGCACTCGCCGAGCGACCACGGCTTCGTGGTGATCGTGTGAATGCAGAGGCGCGACAGATCGGTCAGTGGTGCGGGCATGGACGGTTCGCTTTCATGTCAGGTGGGGAACGTCGAGCCATGCGCGCTTTGCCCATGACTCGAGGCCGAGTTCGGCCAGCTGCACGCCCTTTGCCGCCTCGCGCAGCGTCCAGCGGTACGGATCGCCGAGGACCACATGGCGCAGGAAGAGCTCCCACTGCACCTTGAAGGCGTTGTCGAAGACTTCCTTGTCGGGAACGGGCATCCATCCGTCGCGATAGGCGTTGGGGTCGTCGATATCGGGATTCCAGATGGCGCGGGGGGTGCCGGCGGCGGACTGGATCTTGGCGTGGCGAAGTCCGCACACGGCCGATCCCCTCGTGCCGTCGACGTGCATCTCGAAGAGCTCGTCGCGATTCACGCGCGTGCACCATGAGGAGTTGAACTGGCAGACGATGCCCTTCTCCGTCACGAAGGTCGCGTAGGCGGCGTCGTCGGAATCCGCCTTGTATTCCTTGCCGGACTCGTCCCACCGGCGCGGCACGTGGGTCGCGCCGAGGCAGGAGACCGACTCGATGTTGCCGAAGAGGTTGTCCACGACGTAGCGCCAGTGGCAGAGCATGTCGACGATGATGCCGCCGCCGTCCGCCTTGCGGTAGTTCCACGAGGGGCGCTGGAGCGGATCGTGGTCGCCCTCGAACACCCAGTAGCCGAACTCGCCGCGAACCGAGAGGATTTCGCCGAAGAAGCCCGAGTCGATCAGGTACTTCAGCTTGCGCAGCCCGGGGAGCCACAACTTGTCCTGGACGGCGCCGTTGCAGAGCTTCGCCTCCTCGGCGAGGCGGCCGAGTTCGAGCGCCTCGCGCGACGTCTCGGCGGTCGGCTTTTCGCAGTAGATGTGCTTGCCGGCGGCGATGGCCTTCCGAACGGCTGCGGAGCGGCGCTGGGTCGTCTGGGCGTCGAAGTAGATCGAGTACTTCGGGTCGGCGAGCAGCGCGTCGAGGTCCGTCGACCAGGCGATGCCGTCGGCCTGGGCGGAAAGGGCCTTCAGCTTGTTCTCGTTTCTGCCGACGAGGACCGGGTCGGGCATGATGACCTCGTCGTCGCCGACCCGGACCCCGCCCTGGCGGATGATCGCGAGAATCGAGCGCAGCAGGTGCTGGTTCTTGCCCATGCGGCCGGTCACGCCGTTCATGATAACGCCGATGCGATGTTCTTTCATGGTTCGAATACCTCAGCCGAAGAAAGTCAGATAGGGTTCGTTGCGAATGATGCGGCGCAGATAGACGGCGAGCTCGACGGCGTGGTAGTCGCCCCACATGGAGGACTCGCCGAAGGGCACCTTCTTGCCGCGGGGAATGTAGTCCCAGCCGTTCGGCCGGTGATAGACGGAGTGGAGAAGCAGTCCGTGGTGCTTTGGGTCGGTGGAGAGATAGGGGTCGGAGAAGAGCGTCCGGGCGACGGTCAGGCCCGCCTGCCAGTAGCGTTTGCCCTTTGCGCTGCCGGCGCCGAGATAGTGCCCAAGCCGCAGAAGCCCCTGGGCCGTGATGGCGGCGGCGGAACTGTCGACGGGTTCGTGCGGGTTGCCCGGGCGCGAGTCCTTCCGAAGGTGGTCGGGCATCTTCGCCAGTCCCGGCGCGCCCGTGTCCCAGTACGGAATGCCGTCGCGGGCGGTGTTCTCGATGAAGAAGTCGCAGGTGGCGGTGGCCGTGCGGAGCAGGTCCTTCTTGAGGTCCGCCTGGCCGGCGAGCGAGTGCGCCTTGAGGAATTCGAGCTGTTCGGCGGCGCCGGTCACGACCCACGAGTGGCCGCGCGTCCAGGTCGTGAAGGGCGAATAGCCCTGCTGGGAACTGGGGCAGCGGTACTGCCCGTCGTTCATGTTGAAGATGCCCTCGTGAACGACGCGGCCCGGCACGTCGTAGATGTCGCGGGACTTGCCGAAGTAGACGTTGTAGCGGACCGTGTTGCGGATGTGCTCCGAGGCGCGTTCGAGCAGCGAGATGCGCCTGTCGTTCTCGCCCATCAGAACATGGCCGAGCTTGTGCGCCAGCGAGAGGGCGCGGCACGACCGGATCGTGTCGGAGAAGAGGGAGTGCGGCCCGTTGAACGAATGGATGAAGCCGGTGCCGTCGTGAATGGTGGACCACCGGGCGGCCTGAACGGCGCCGGAGACCTTGAGAGCCATCTCGTAGTACTTCAGCAGGTCGGCGCCGTCGCCGGACTTGCCTTCGAGCGCCAGGCGGCGGAGATTGCCGTACGTCGAGACGTTGTTGAAGCCATGGTCGTGGACGCCGATGTGACTGACGTGGGGCGCCATGTAGCGGTCGGTGTTCCTCTTGCCCATCGCGAGCAGGGATTCGTCGCCCGTCGCGTCGAAGAGCAGAATCTGAATCCCATACTGGAATCCCTGGGTCCATTCCGTCCATCCCCGCGCCGTGTACTTCCCGCGGCAGGTGAAGACGGGGGAGCCCTTCGCGGCATCCCAGTCCTTTTCGAGCTTCTTCGTCTTGCCGACGGAGAGTTCGAAAAACCGGTCGAGCGGCTTTTCGAGGTCCTTCGCCTTGATTCGGTTGTCGATCTTCATCGGGCGGTCCGTGTCGTGGATTTCCGCAACGGTCCCACAAACCCTTGCACCGGTCCTGGGCGATCCCGATTCTTCGGTTCGCGGATCGGGCAATTATGACTTCCACTGCGAACGAGCGCCGCCAGCACCCCGTCCGGGTCGTCCTCCCGGAGTGGGGCGTCATGGCGGCCGAGAGCGTCCATGCGCGGGGATTCCGCATGGTGGAGGAAAAGCACCCTTTTCACGAGCTATACTACGTCTTCCGGGGTTCGCTGAAGTACCACGAGCGCGACCGCCCCGATCCCGTCTACCTTTCCGAGGGCTGCTTCCATCCCGTTCCCGGCGGAGCCACCCACCGGTTGGAGGATCAGGCTGACGTGACGCTGATCATTCTGGCGCTGTCGGCTGAGTTCGTTGAGAGCGATGACTGCCGCGCCCGGCTCTGGCGGCGCCTGGTGGAGAGAAACTCCCCCGCCGTGCGGCCCGACGATTTCATCCGCCTGCGCATCGAGCGCAGCCTTCGCACCATCCTGGCGGAACAGGCCGGCGCGCGATTCGGGTTCGAAGCGGTCATCGCCAGCGAAGCGGCCAGCGTGCTCGTGGCCCTGGCCCGGCTGCCGGACGAGTGCAGCGAGTCGAACTCCTACACGCGCGTCGCGAGCGTCGTTCGCGATCTGGAGGAGAGCTTCTACGAGGAATGGACCGTGGACGATGCGGCGCACCGGGCGCATCTCTCGCGCCGAAGGTTCTGCACGATCTTTCGCGAACTGACGGGAAGCAGTCTGGTCGACTGCCGCAACGAACTGCGGCTGAATCACGCGGCCGCGCTGATGCGCGATCACGGCCACACGATCGCGGGTGCCGCGTTCTCCAGCGGATTCCACGATCTGGCGCATTTCTACCGGCTGTTCAAGCGCCGCTTCGGAAGCGCCCCCGGGGAGTGGATCAAGCGGGGCGAATGAGGGCGGCGACTACGCGGTTTCGTAGTATCTGCCGAAGACCCTGCAAAGATAGTCCATGTCCTCGACGGCGAGACGGTCCGCGGAATCGTGGTCGGCGTACTCGGCGAAGTGCAGCACGATTCCCTTGTAGCCGCGACCGTGCAGCACGCGGGCGACTTCCGACCACGACGTCAGGCCGTGCTTTCCCGACGTCCAATAGCGGTCCCAAACGACCTCTTCCGCCTCGGGTCCGGTCGTACGCCGCCAGATGGCGTTCTTCATGTTCACCATGCAGAGGTGCTTCCAGAGAATGTCGATGGCGTACTCGGGACGCTCGCCGGCCAGCGAGCAATGAGCGGGGTCCCACACCGCGCCGACCTGCTCCGGAGGCAGGTGCTCGATCAGACGGAGGATTCCGGCGGCGCTCGACACGAAGGGGCCGGCGTGCTGCTGGACGCCGAGACGGACGCCGTGCGCGGCAAGAGTCGGAACGAGCGACGCGTACGAATCCCGATGGCGGCGTTCGGCTTCGAGGTAGGACTCGCCGTCTTCGATCTTCGGCATCGTGCGGAGAATTCCGACCCCGCTGACACCGCACGCCTCGATCGTCTCCGCAACGGGATCGGCCGCGACGCTGAATATCCGCAGACCGTGGTCCTTCATGATTCCGACGGCAGCCGGCAGGTCGCGCCGCACGTTCGCCGGCTCGACCTGGCAGCCCGGGCGAACCGGCAGCTCGATTCCGTCCATGCCCATCGCCGCGACCCGCGCCGCCAGTTCCGGCAGCGCGAGCGCGTTCCACGGCTTCGTGAAGATGGAGACTTGCAGGTCCCTGAATGCCATCGTCAGTCCAACCGGCTGCTGGTGACGAAGACCCCTTCGCCCGCGACCGACACCTCGAGAATGTTGCCGCCCGAAAGGCGCGCCGCGAAAGAGGTCGGCGTGGGGAAGCGAATCGCGTTGCCATTGCCAAGATCGAGGAACGTGGCGTCGCGGGCGGCGCACTGATAGACGCCGGAGCCGTCGTCGCGAATCCAGACGAAGCGCGCGTCGGAACGCACCTGTTCGCTGCGCCACGGGCCGCGGCCGTTGGCCACGGCGATCGTGTCGGTCACGTCGTTGTCCATCGTAACGTAGATCAGGTGCCCGCCGCCCGTGGTCGTCTCGTGGATCACGGGTCGTTCCCGATCGGGAGCCAGGGGAACGTGAATCTGAAGGAACACGCCGACGTCGGTCGTGGTCTTCGCCGAGACGTAGGGGAACTCGGCGTAGTCGCCCTTGATATAGGTGACCTCGCCGGACTTCTCGGTCATTTCGATTCCGTCGCCGACGAACACGGAATCGAGCTTCGCTGCGGAGCCGTAGTCGTCGGCCTCGTACGTCCAGAGGCAGCGGCGGTCTTCGCGTTCCAGCGACGAACGACCGCCGTGAAAGAGAATCTCGACCTCGCCGGGCTCCTCCGCGACGACGTAGTCGGCCACGACGAAGTACTCTTCGCCGGGGAAGGCGATGGCGCGCTTGAGGGACGCGGTCTCCGTCCAGGGGGCCTGCTTCTCCTCGTAGTCGAAGAAGGAGGTGTCGATGCGGCAGAGCGATGGCGGCGTGACGCTCTCGGCCGGATCGCGCGGGGGCAGGCCGTCGAAGAGCACGATGTTGTGCGCCTCGGGCGTCAGGTACCACTCCTTGCGGATGCTCTCGCCGTAGCTCTTGCGGGAGTAGCCGGCGTCGCTCGCCATCATCTGGTTCTCGGCCTCGAAGATGAAGCTCAGATGGTCGAAGTGCGCGTGGTTGTCGCACTCGGCGACGCCCTGGAAAAGCAGGTGGCGGCTGTGGCGGGAGGCGAAGGCCCAGTCCGAACGGAAAGCCGTCTGGCCGGAGGGAAGGAACACGGTGGGCGAACCTTCCGGCTTCGTCGCCGGAATGGACGGGTCGTAGCAGATGTAGTCCAGAAGTTCGAAGGCATAGTCCCAGCTCGCGCCGGTGTAGTTGAATCCGTCGCGTTCGAGTGCCTTGTCGAAGGGCGTGAAGTCCGTATTGCGGAAGTTCCACTGGAGCAGCTCGCCCAGCGGCGCGCGGGAATGAAGGCTGGTGGGGCGGTCCTTGTACGCGGAGGCGACCAGGAAGGAAGGGTACGGACGGATGTAGGAATCCTCGATGTTGGGCATCCAGCCGCGGCCGTTGCGAATGGCGAGAGGCCACTCGAACGCCGGCTGGAAGTCGTCGAAGGCATCGACGCCGGCCACGTTGCGATAGTGGTAGAGGAACGGGAAGAAGTTAACGAAGGAGAAGATGTAGTAGTGCGACCCCTCGCGGGAGATGCCGTCGGCGCTGTAGTAGAAGCGCGTATTGCGGTTGGACGCCTCGATGCACTTCTCCAGCCACGCCTTCGCGTCGGGGTGCTCGCTCATGACGAGCGCCATGCTGCCCAGCCCCCAGGCCGGCTTGGAGAGGTGGTTGTGAGGGTTGGGGGCGAGCCGGTCGAGGTTCTCGTAGAGGTACTGGCATTCCTTCGCGAAGCGGGCGCGGATTTCGGCGTCCTGCTCAGGGGTCAGCTTGTCGTGAAGCCAGTCGTAGGCGGCGCCGTAGTTCTGGAGCCACGTCCCGCGATAGATCTCGTCGACGGGCGTGCTGCTTTCCTTCGGGTCGATGTCGTAGATCGGTCCCTCGTAGGAGCGCATCATACACTCGATCGCGCGGGACTCGTAGTTCTTCGCGGCGACGGGGTCCTCCGTCATCAGCGACATGAACGCGTTGGTCGCCGCGATGAGGGAAAGGTCGCCGTAGAACTGGTGAATGGGGGTCTTCTCGTCGTCGATGGAGGGCACCGCCGGAATCGGCATCGTCAGGTGCTTCACACCGACGAGAGCCTCCCAGAAGCGGGCGGCGTCGGCATCCGCATGGCGCTTGGCCCGGAGGGCGGGAATGGCGTCGCGCGTGAACCAGAGCGAGGGATGGGACTCCTTCGCGGGGAGCGCAACGGGGTCGGCGATCTCGAATCCGGTGTAGGACTCGTGGTCCATCTTCTCGTCGACCGCCGGTGCGGCGACGGGCGCCAGAAGCGCTCCGAGCGTCAGCGCGGCGGTTGCGATGCAGGCGGGAATGGCAGTCTTCTTCATGATGCGGCTTCCTTGCGGGATTTGTCGCGCCGTGCCCGTACGTCCAGGACCGTTCCGATTCCGCCGATGAAGATCGCGCAGAAGAGGAAGGCGAGGCGTCCACCCAAATCGTTGGGAACGACGATTCCGAGAAGGAGAATGAAGACTCCGTAGAGCTGGCAGAGACGGCCCAGCAACGTTCCCTGGCGCGCGTCGCTGTTCTCGCCGTGCTCGGCCTCGAAATCGACCGGCGTGTTCATCCGCTCGAAGAATACGGCGACCCGCCTGCGATACGCCTCGGGAGCGGTGCCGTGGAACGCGCAGCAGCCCAGGTACCAGAGGCTGCAGACCAGCACGTTGCCGAAGACGCTGATGATGTAGACCGCGTCGCCTGCCCTCGAACCCGAGAGGTCCGTCGGGAATCCGAACCACTCGGGCTTGATCTTCGCCGCGAACTCCCACCCTCCGATGGTGACGCCGGAGATCAGTACCGAGAGAGCGAAACCGACAACGACCGTCGTCCACGCGGCCCACGACGGTGCCTTTCGCACGATCAGCCCCAGCAGGAGCGGTACCGTATAGGGGATCGCGACGAGCGACCCGAACAGGATCATGATGTTGAAGAGGTCCAGGTCCTTGAGCGAATTGAGAAACAGGGCCGCGCCGATGATGATCAGCCCGAACACGGCGGATACGATCTTGCCGACGACCAGCAGGGACTTGTCGGTGGCGTCCTTCGCGAAGAAGGGCCTGTAGAAGTTCTTCACGAAGATGCCGGCGTTGCGGTTCAGGCCGCTGTCCATGGAGGACATCGTCGCCGCGAAGATGCCGCAGATCAGCAGACCCAGCATCCCCATCGGAAGGGTTTGCATCCCCATGAAGATGAACGATGCTTCCGCAGGGTTCTTGTCGGCGAGGTTGGGGAACTCGGCGGCGAGATCGGGCTGGACGATGCGGGCCGCCATCGGCGCGAGAAACCAGATGCAGGACCCGATCAGCATGAGCACGCAGGCGAGCAGCGCGGCCTTGCGCGCGTGGGAGTCGTCCTTCGCGCAGACGTAGCGGTAGGATTCGAGAAGGCTGTTGGTCTTGACGGTCTGGGCCACCAGCGCGGCGACGATCCAGACGAGGATGATCCCGGCGTGATCGTTCGCAAAAACATTGATGTGGGATGCGGGAACCTTCTCGATCAGCCCGCCCAGCCCGCCGACGGCGGGATGGTTCACGGCGAGAAAGGTGACGACCAGCGTGATCACGAAGATGATCATGGCCTGGACGAAATCGCTGGCGACGACCGCCCAGGAACCGCCAGATACCGACATCACGACGACGACGACCCCCGTCACCAGCATCGTCGCCTCCATGTTGAACCCGAACACGGCGGCCATGAAGATCGCCAGTCCGTTGAGCCAGATGCCGGCGTAGACGATGCTGATGGGCATCTGAAGCCAGGTGAAGACCTGTTCGTTGGCCGCCCCGTAGCGGTCGCGCACGGCCTCCATGACGGTGACAACGCGAAGGCGCCGGACGCGGTGGCTGAACCAGAGAAAGTTGATGAAGTACCCGAGCGCGTTGCCCACGAAGATCGCGGCCACCAGAACGCCGTCGGTGTAGGCCTTGCCGGCCGCTCCGGTGAACGTCCAGGCGCTGAACTGGGTCATGAAGGCGGACGCGCCGACCATCCACCAGACCATGCTGCCGCCGCCGCGGAAGTAGTCGCTGGCATCCTTGTTGAAGGACCGGAAGACGAACCCCATGCCGAACATGAAGGCGAAATAGAACGCGATGACTGCGTAGTCCCAGCGGGAAATCATGGGGTCTCCATCAGGGGGATTGGCTTCCGGGCCGCGCCACGAGAGGCACGGTCGGCAGTTTCGCGGCGTTCATCGCGGCGCGTTCGGCGCGCGCCTGGCCGACCCAGTCCGGAAGTGCGCCGAGGCGGCGCTCCAACTGGGCCTCGTAGAGCGACTCGGGCGCGACGGGAATTCCAGGGGATTCGAGATACTGCAGCGACTCTTCGACGAAGGTCACCGGCGTTCCGTGGAAGCCGACGACGAGGGGGCGCACGAAGCGCTCCTTTCCGCCGGTCTTCCAGAAGTCGTACTCGTCGAAGAGGGTGCTGGCCGTACTGAAGTTCCAGAGCGTGAAGTGCTTGAGGTGGTGCGGAAGGCCCGCCCAGGGGCCGCCACTGCCGTAGAGAATCCCGCCGTCGATGCGGTCGAACAGGGTGGCGTAGGGCTGGCCCGAGTGCGAGTCGATGCGCTGGTCCGGCTGCATGGCGAAGCGCCAATAGACGGTTCCGACGCCCTGGTAGCCCAGGCTCGGACCGTGATGGAAGCCGGAGTTCTCGTCGACGAGCCCGATCAGAACGCCGTACCCGCCGCGGGCATGCAGCCCGTGATGGCCCTGGTTGCCTTCGATGTTCACGTTGAGAACGGAAATCTGCGAGGAATTTCGGATCGTCAGCCCGTAGTTGACGTTGGCGAGCACGCAGCGGCGCATCCAGGAGTTGGCGAGATTGCCGAACCTGAGGATGCTCCACCCGCCGTCGTCCAGCGCGCTGCGGTGGTGCATGAAGCGCTGTTTCCAACCGCCGACGAAGCAGATGTCCTCGATGCCGATGTTCTCCGCGACGGGATAGGTGCGCAGCTCCCAGCCGCGGTCGGCGCGCACATCGGCGTGTATGGGCTCGCGAAACCGCACGACGGACCCGTCGACGGACTCGACGATGTGGCGCTCGCGGACGAGAATACCGTCGGCAAGCATGCGCGTGAAGGTCGGTTCGGTTTCGCAGGGGGAGAGAAAATCGTCGATGGCCTCGAGACTCTCGAGGTACAGCGTTACCCGCATGCCCGGCACGATCGCGGACGCGTCGTCGACGACGACGGTGTGCGTCTCGCGCCGCGCGTCCTCCACCACGGAGACGCCGAGCGCCTCGTCGGTCGTCGATCCGGCGGGACGGAACTCGAACATGAAGGGGGTGGAGTACATCTTCCCCTCTTCCGCCTGGTCGAAGGGGCGAACCATTTCGACGATCGTTCCGCCTTCGGCGCTTCCCGCGCCGCGCAGAACCACGTTGCCGTTCCGGAAGCGAAAGACGACCGGCTGCGAATTCTCGTCGGTGTTGACGAGAAAGCGCCCGGCGGGAAATCGAACCACGCCGCCCCCCGCCGCGTCGGCGGCTTCGACGGCTCTGACGATGGCCTGCTCGTCCGATTCGCCGTCGTCGGCGACCGCGCCGTAGTCGGCGATGTCGAAGATCGGCCCTTCAACGTCGGGAATCGCGGACTCGCCGTAGTCGTATCCCGCCCAGGAGTAGTCGGGAAGCATCGGTTCGCGTCCGGCGTCCATCGCTTCGGCGAATTCCGTCCACGCCTTGGCGGTTTCCGCCGCGAACGCCGGGGCCGCGAACAGAACCGCGCCGGCAAGGGCGGCGGATACTCTCCGCAAATGACGCGCGAAGGGCGAATCCCTCCGCGCGCGATCGTTGTCCGCCATCGTTCGGTTCCCCGCGAAGTCGCGTCGACTATCGAATGCGTGAGTTCTTGTCCGACTGCCAGTAGTCCGGGTTCGATCCGAGCTTCCGGTAGAGAGGGTCGGTGATTTCGTCGAGGCGCGCGATCACGTCGTCGGCGAGCCGAAGCGAAACGCCATCGATGTTCGCCTGAAGCTGCTCGACGTTGCGGGCTCCGGCGATCACACAGGTCACGCCCTCCCGGGCAGCGGCCCAGGCAAGGGCGAGCTGGCCGACCTCGTGGCCGGTCTCGGCGGCCAGCTTCCTCAGATCGCCGAGGGCGCGGTCGACCTCGGCTTCCGCGCCGGGTCCTTCGTGGCGCGACTCCGGCCGGTCGCCCCGGAAGTGCCGTGTGCGCGTGCGATTGGCGGGAATCTCCTCGATCGTTCCGTACTTGCCCGTCAGGATTCCCTGAAGAAGCGGCATGTAGGTCAGGACGCCGATGCCCTTCTCGCGGCAGAGCGGAAGGATTTCGGTCTCGATCGCGCGGGAGAAGAGGTTGTAGTGCATCTGGTTGATGCCGATTTCGACGCCCGTGGCGAGCGCCTCCGTCAGGTCCTTCAGGCCGTAGTTGCTCACTCCGACCATCCGGATCTTGCCCTCTTCCTTCAGGCGGCCGAGTTCGGCAAAGGTCTCCCCCGCCGGATAGTCGCGAACCGGCCAGTGAACCATGTAGATATCGATGTAGTCGGTGCCCAGACGACGCAGGCTCGCTTCGCAATGCTTGCGAACGCCCTCCTTCGAGCAGTTCTCGGGCAGGATCTTCGTGCCGATCACCGCTTCGCCGCGACGGCCCTTGAGCACGCGCCCCAGGCCCTCCTCGCAGCGTCCGGCGTTGTAGACCTCGGCCGCGTCGAAGTAGTTCAGGCCCCGTTCGAGAGCGACCGACACCAGGTTGCGAGCCTCGTCCTCGTCGTGACCGCCCCAATAGTCGTCGCTGGTTCCGCCGAACATCCAGCAACCCATTCCAAGGACGGAGAGCTCGATGCCCGACCGTCCCGCCTCGCGTCTTTCAAGTGTTCCGACTTCCATGACATCATCGCCTTTGGTTGTATGTTGATCGAGCCGGGGCGCTGCGCCCCGAATCGCCTCTTACGGCTGGTTGACTTCGGTGAAGACGCCCTTGTTGGTGCGTCCGACGAATCCTTCCGAGACGGTGCCGTTGGTGGGGTCGTAGGCGAACACGATGTGATTGTTGGCCGAACCCGGCTCCACGCCGTCCAGCGCGTACCACATCATCATCTGGCTTCCCTCGGGGCCCGCGCTCGACATCGACCATGTGTAGCCCGCCCCGTTGATCCGCTCGAAGCGCGTGTAGGGGTATCCGCCGGCGAACCACTGCGGCCACTGCTGGTAGTCGTCGTACCAGTAGGGGAACGGCTCG
>JAJFLJ010000088.1 GCA_021772755.1 Candidatus Sumerlaeota bacterium | reverse complement strand
GGTTCGACCGGACCAGGCCTGGGTGTGGAACCACACGATTAATCACCGCAACCTGTTCGTTTCGATCGCCCTTCTTTGAACCATCGCCCCGGTGGGGGCCCAGCCCGCCACCCGCCGCGCCGCGTGGCAGACGGAACTGCCCTTCGCGCCCCAGGTCGCCGTGGCCCGCGACGGCGTTCTGCGCATCGCCCGCCTGGTCGATGGGAACGTCTCCGTGTCCACCGCCACGCTTTCGCTCAACGGCGTCGGCATCCGGCCGGAGGAAACCGTCTGGGGCGACGAGTCCTTCGCCGCTCCCATCGCCGCGGACACGCTCCTCGCCATCGAGGGCCGGTGGGCGCTCTACGATTCAACCACCCGCGACTTCGCCCTGGTGAAGGCGGACGACCCCTCCGAAGCCGCGACCGGCGTTCTTCCTCTCGACCGCCTCGACGCGCTGGAAATCGCCGACGGACATCTCTTCGCTCTCGGCGGTCGGAAGCCCGAGACGCTCGTCGCCTCCATCTCTCTCGAAGACCTGGCGGCCGGCGGCAAGTGGGTCGTGAACCCGCCCGTTGCCGAACCGCGCTATGGCGCCGCGCTCGTCGAAACCTCGAAGGAACTCTTCGTCATCGGCGGCGACTACGACCATCCCGCCGGAGGCGTCATGAAGCCCGCGGAAATCTACGCCGCAGGCTACGGGACCGACGGGCACCTTTCCTTCTGGGAGCCGTCGACCGCGATGAAGAGCTTCACCGGCTTCGGGACGGTGAGCGGCATGAACCTCAACGACCTCGTCGTGCTGCTGCCCCGCGACCAGGAGGGCGATTCGCTCCGCCTCCACACCATCATGGGCCGCGGCGACGGCACCTTCACCCTGCCGAAGGAACTGGCGCCGGGAACGCCGCCGGTTTCCGGCGCATTCGTCGCCCCCTATGCCGAGGAGCATCTCGCGCTCGTCGTCGGCGGCACCATGCCGGACGGATCGGAAGCCACGACCCTCTATGCCTGGCGCATGGTGGAGACGAACGAGTTCATGCGCATCCAGAACAAGCGCGCGAGAGCCGCCGCCGCCGCCACCGCTCCGGGGCGCTACGCCAATCGCGAGCGGCCGCGCTTCAAGGCGGGACTCGGTCGCGCCAGCGAGCGCAACATGCACCACGTCGTTCTGATTCTCGACGACGGCGAGGAAAGCGACCAGTTTCTCCGGCGCGTCCTCGACCGGCACAACGTCAAGATGATGCTCAAGGACGTCATCGTCTCCCAGGCCTGGCCGGAGGAACTGGAGGACGTCCGCAAGATCGCCGGCACCGAGGAAGTTCCGGCGATGATGTTCCTCGACCCCGGCGGACAGAAGCTCGGGGTTCTGAGCGGCATGCCGACGGACCAGGAAATCTTCGACCTGCTGAAGACCATCTGGGCGCCGGTCTACGAGGCGCCCGCGCCGGCCGAGGGTCTTTCGCCGAACGACTAGGGGTTCTGCGGCCGCGGGCCGGTCGTTCTCGCCGGAACCCCCGCCACGACCGCGCCGTCGGGAACGTCCTTCGTCACCACCGCGCCTGCGCCGACGAGCGCGCCTGCGCCGATCGTCACCCCGCACATGATCGTCGCGGAACTGCCGATGGACGCGCCGCGCTTCACCAGCGTCGTCTCGCACGTCCAGTCGCCCTCGCCCTTGAGGCGTCCGCCGGCCGTCGTCGCCGCCGGGTCGCGGTCGTTGATGAACGTCACGTTGTGGCCGACGAAGACCTCGTCCTCGATCGTCACGCCGCCGCACACGAACGAGTGGCTCGAAATCTTGCAGCGCGCCCCGATCCTGGCGCCGCGCTGCACCTCGACGAACGTCCCGATGGTCGTCTCGTCGCCGATCTCGCAGCCGTAGAGATTCACGAAGTGGAAGATGCGGACGTTCCTGCCCAGCTTCACGTCCGGTGCGATGACCTGGTATTCGCCCATGCGGCGCGGCTCCCGTGCGGGGGTGGAGTGCGCTCACGTTCCCGACGCGACGCGGGGATGGCAACGCCTGTTGCGCTGCCGGAGTCCCCGTTGTGCCGTGTGTCCAGGACGAATCTTCCGGAGCCGCCCGCCCATGAGACCACACCGAATCTGCCGCACGCTCCTGTGGGGGCTCGTCGGCGCAACGCTGCTGGCGTGTCGCGACCAGGCTCCGGCGGACGTCCTGCCGGCCCACCCCGGCGCGGCGCTCTACGCCACCTCCTGCACCGGATGCCACGGCGCGAACCTGCACGACAGCGGGAGCGGCGGCAGTCTGCTGGCGGAGCGCCTCAAGCACGGGTCAGCCCGCGAGGATATCCATCGCAGCATCGCCGAGGGCATTCCGCAGATGGGCATGCCGGCCTACGGAGAGACTCTCAGCGACCGGCAACTGGCCGACCTGACGGACTACATCGTGGCACGGCGGGCGGGCGAAGTCGCGGAACCGGCGGTGGCTCCGGCGCACTCGCTGCGCAGCTACGCCAGAGTGGAAACCCTCGACTACAAGGTGAACGTTGGTGTCTGGGTGGACGGTCTGGAAACGCCCTGGGCGCTGGCGTTTCTGGACGGCGACCGTGCGCTCGTCACGGAGAAGTCCGGCCGGCTTCGAATCGTCGAAGGCGGGAAGCTGCTTCCCAGGCCGGTGGAGGGAACGCCGGAGGTCGTCGATGCGGGCCAGGGCGGGATGCTGGACGTGGCGCCGGACCCGAACTACGCGGAGAACGGCTGGGTGTATCTTTCCTACAGCCATCTTCTGCCGAATGACACCGCCATGACGCGTGTCGTGCGCGGCAGGATCGCCGGCGGCCGCTGGGCGGACCAGGAGGTTCTCTTCGAGGCGCCCCACGACACCTATGTCCGCACGCGCCACCACTACGGCAGCCGTTTCGTCTTCGACGACGAAGGGCTTCTGTATTTCAGCATCGGCGAGCGTGGCCGGCAGGACGACGCGCAGTCCCTCGAACTTCCCAACGGCAAGGTCCACCGCATCGCCGCCGATGGCGGCATTCCCGCGGACAATCCCTTCACCGGCGAGAAGGGCGCCCTGCCGAGCATCTACAGCTACGGCCACCGCAATTCCCAGGGGATGTCGGTCCACCCCGTCACGCGCGACATCTGGTCCGCGGAGCACGGCCCCCGGGGCGGCGACGAGCTGAACATCGTCCGGCGCGGCGCCAACTACGGGTGGCCGGTGGTGAGTTACGGCATCAACTACAACGGCAGCATCATCACCCGCGAACGCGTCCGGCCCGGCCTGGAGGAGCCCGTCTGGTACTGGCGCCCCTCCACCGGCGTGTGCGCGATCGAGTTCTACACCGGCAGCGAGTTCCCCTACTGGCAGAACCAGCTCCTCGTAGCGGGCCTCGCTTCGCGGGACCTGCGGCTGCTGACGGTTTCGGGCGAACGCGTGCTCCACGAGGAGATCGTCCTGAGCGGGCTTGGCCGCGTGCGCGACGTCACCAACGGACCCGATGGCGCGATCTACGTCGTGCTCAACGATCCGGGCGAGATTCTGCGGCTTTCCTCGGCGGGCGAGGCGCTCCGGTAGTTCACTTCGCGGGAAGCACCGTCACCGCGAACAGATACGCGTTCTCCATCGTCGGCAGCTCTAGCGTTTCGACGGACTTCGACGCGTCCGTTTCCAGCGTCCACATGAAGAGTTCGCAGGGCGGGCCGCTGACGCCTCCGGGGACGTGGCGGTGCGGCGCGCGAAAGGCCACCTCGAATCCGGGCGGAGGCGGCGTGCACCACTCGGGAATCCGCGAATCGAATGTCTCCTCCGATCCGTCGGCGTAGCCGATGGCGAACGTGCCGGGGTGCGCGCCGTCGTGGCCGAAGCCGAGCAGCACGACGCCCTCCGCCGCGACGTTCGGCAGCGTGATCGCCTGGCCCTGGGGAAGAACGGCGTTGTCCGCGCCTTCGCCCATGTCGGCGAAACGGAAGGGAACGCCCCGGGAGAACGCGGTCGTTGCGGAGGGAAGCGAGTCCGCCGGGAAGGAAAACATGCCCATGAGTTCCTGGTCGAAATCGGCGCGGTCGGTCATGAACGTCGTGGGATCGTGGTTGAGGTGTTCCGAGAGGTCCACCGTGAGGGCGTCGTGGCGGAGGAGACGGGCTTCGAAGTGGATATCGACCGGCCGGCGGATCGTCTCGCCGAGTACGGCGAACTCCAGAACGGTGTGCATGGGGCTGGCGCTGGCGAGATATTCGTCGATGGGTTCGGCGGTGGCGTAGCGATACGTCGCGCGCGTTCGTTCTCCCGGTTCGACGGCGATTCGGTCCGGTCCTTCCAGCGCTCCCGCAGGACGCAGCAGACTCGTCGTTGCGTCGATGTCGGTGTCGCCGAAGTTGTCGATTTGCACCATGATTCCCACCGTTTCGCCGACGGTCGCGTAGATGGGATTCGGCAGGACGGAAACCGCGAAGGGTTCCTCCTGGCGGATGCGCAGCGGAACGGAATGGGCGAAGGAATCGGGTTCGGAGAAGTCGGTCGCCCCGCTTCGCAGATAGACGAAGGGCGCGGCGAAGGAGCCGGGCACCATCGTGCGCGCGTCGATTTCGAAGGCCGCCGCCGCGCTTTCGCCGAAAGCGAGGCCCTCGATGCGGGGATTCCCGGCGACGGTGGTCGCAGTCCATCCCCCGGGAAGCCCGCCGACTTCGAGCGTTCCTGCGACGGGTTCGAAGGTCGTGTTCAGAATCTCCGCCGTGACGCGCAACGTTCCTCCGTAGGCGACCGTTTCCGCGTCCGCCGACGCGCCGATCCAGGGATGGACCTGGTTGTTGATGTCGCGAAACGCGAAGTGACGCCGGCCGGACTCGAAGAGATTCAGGGCGACGGCCTCGCCGGGTCGCAGATCGAGCACGACGTCGAGGCGTTCCGCGCCGGCGGCGACGCGTTCGACCCGGCGAACGCCGAAGCCGTTCTCGCGCAGCGAATTCCAGGCGAGTACGCGGTCGCTTTCCGACGGATCGAAGCGAAGGGCGACGGGCAGGCTCGCGGGTTCGGCGGTCGCGTTGTGAAAGAGGGCCGAGTGCAGCGTGCCGGTGTCGCGCTCGTCGCGCGACGCGATGGCGCCGATGCCCTCCGTTCCGTCGGGCATGGCCAGGTGGCTGCGTTCGCCGATCAGATTCCTGAAGAGCCAGTAGGGCCGGAAGGTTCCCTCGATGGTGCCGCCGTCGCGGTCGACGATGCCGAACGTGTAGTTGCCGCTCTCGTTGTAGGCCAGACAGCAGAACTGGTGGACGCTCAGCAGAAGGTCGCTGTGGCGGAGGAACATGAACTGGCGTTCGAGGATGTGCTGCACCTTGGGCCAGCCGTCGAACCACGCGTCGATTTCCGTGATCATGGCGCGGCCGTTCTCCCGGCCGGGAATGGAGCGAAACGCGCGGACGCGTTCCGTCAGGTGCTCTTCGAGCACGCCGACGGACTCCCCCTGCGGGCCGTAGTGGTGGTAGGAGATGAAGTCGGCCTTCGCCGCGGGGCCCTTCAGGAACGCCTGCATCCATTCCTCGGGACTGGTGTGCCACGCGTGGCTGATGGCGGGTCCGCCGACCATCACGCCGGGATAGTCGCGGTGAATGCGGTCGGCCGTTCGCTCGAAGAGGTCGAAGTAGGACTCCATCGTGCCGGTGTAGAAGTCGTGCATGTTGGGTTCGTTCCAGACTTCCAGCAAACGCAAGTACGGGCGATACTCGTCGCCGCGTCCGTTGTAGGACTCGACGATGGCGGCGGCGGCCTCCGCCCATTCGTCGTGGTCGCGCACGGGTTTGTCCGCATCGCCGGACTTCAGCCACTCCGCGTTGTAGCAAACGAGCGCGAGCGGTTCCATTTCGAGCGAATCGAGGAACGCGTGAAACGCGTCGCGGTCGTCGATGAAGCGTATCGACCGTTGCGGATGGAACGCGCTCCAGTCGAACGCGTTCGGATCGTCGTTGTCGTTCGCCGGCTCCATCATGTGAATCCATGTTTCGAGACGCGTGTGCGTGCCGGCCGGATTGGTGAGAAGGAAGGAGTCCATCGCCATCGGATTCGGTTCGACGTAGACCTGCATGAATCCCTGGGTGCTGAAGAGGCCGCGTTCGATGGCGCCTTCGCTGCGGGTCCAGTCCACCAGGGCGGTTTCCTGGGCGGCGGGGGAGACGCCGGACAGGAGGATCGCGAGGAGGGCCGGGAAGCGGAGGAACCAGGTTGGGCGGCGCATGGAGGAGGCGTTCCGGGGGAATGGAGGGGCTTCGCAATCGGTTGCGAGGCCCCCCAGGCGAGGCAAACGAAAGCGTCGGGCAAGTGGGGTCGTATTTCAGGAATCCGTGGGAGATTTTTTCGAGGTGGTCGATTTTCTCACAATAATCTCATCATCGGGGCAAAAGTCTCCTTAAGCCTTTCCATATCAACGATCCGTGACGGGTGTTGTGTCGTCTTGCCGAGGTGTGGCGATATCGCCCGAATCCTGATAATCGGGCCGCCAAATCCCCTTGAATCAGGCCTTCGCAAATCGCGTTGTTCCGAAATGACCCGTTTCCTTTTACACTTGACCGTCACAAGATGTTGTAGCGAAGGTCTCCCTCGCCGCCAGTTCTAGCACTTTTCGCTGGCAAGTGATATAGCGCCAACGTTTCACGCGAGCTGTTCACAGCCGATCCACAGACTTGTCCCCAAGGCTGTCGGTCGGGCGGAGGAAACCTTGACTTTCGCAAACTCTTCGCCGAATGATTTCGAGGCGCTCGCCTCCGGCTCCAAATCGCCGGACAGTCCACCCCTGCGGGCGACCGTTTGCCCACTCCCGTTGCGGCCCCCGGGCCGCGCCACGTTCACCCCAAGACCCTGACACTCCACGACTTGCCACTTCCCGCGACCGCTGCCCCCCCAGGAGACGTTCCCTTGAAAATCACCCGCCGATTCACCCGCCAGGGCGAAAGCCCCTATGCCGACATTCCCTTCGCCCGCCGCGATTCCCGCATCGTCAATCCCGACGGATCGAAGGTCTTCGAGGCGAAGAACATCCACGTTCCCGAGCGCTGGAGCCAGATCGCCGTCGATATCCTGGCGCAGAAGTACTTCCGCAAGGCGGGGGTTCCGCTGAAGACCAAACCCGTGGCCGAGGACAACGTCCCCGCCTGGATGCAGCGCAGCACCGCAGCGAAGGGAACGGAGTACGGCGGCGAGACGGACGCGGCCCAGGTCTTCGGGCGGCTGGCGGGCTGCTGGACGTACTGGGGCTGGACGCACGACTATTTCGATTCCGAGGACGACGCGCGGGCGTACTACGACGAGATGTGCTATATGCTGGCGGCGCAGATGGCCGCCCCCAACAGCCCCCAGTGGTTCAACACGGGGCTGCACTGGGCGTACGGGATCGAGGGCCCGGCGCAGGGGCACTCCTTCGTGGACCCGCGGACGGGCAAGCTGGCCCGCAGCACGAACGCCTACGAGCACCCCCAGCCCCACGCGTGCTTCATCCAGTCGGTGAGCGACGACCTGGTGAACGAGGGCGGGATCATGGACCTGTGGACGCGCGAGGCGCGCGTCTTCAAGTACGGGAGCGGAACGGGCTCGAACTTCTCGCAGATTCGCGGCGAGGGCGAGCCGCTCTCGGGCGGGGGCAAGTCCAGCGGGCTGATGAGTTTCCTGAAGATCGGCGACCGCGCGGCCGGCGCCATCAAGAGCGGCGGGACGACGCGCCGGGCGGCGAAGATGGTGGTGCTGGACATCGACCATCCGGACATCGAGACGTTCATCGACTGGAAGGTGGTGGAGGAGCAGAAGGTCGCGGCGCTGGTGGCGGGGTCGAAGGCGTGCTCGAAGCACCTGAACGCGATCATGACGGCGTGCCAGACGCGGGACACGGACATGTTCGGCGGGCAGTTCGACCCGAAGGAGAACCAGGGGCTGCGGCAGACGATCCGCGAGGCGCGCCGCGCCGGGGTGCCGGACAACTACATCGCGCGGGTGATCCAGCTGGCGAAGCAGGGCTGGAAGGAGATCGACTTTCGCGAGTACGACACCGACTGGAACAGCGAGGCGTACGCCACCGCCAGCGGCCAGAACAGCAACAACAGCATTCGGGTGACCAACGACTTCCTGCAGGCGGTGGAGCAGGACCGCGAGTGGGCGCTGAAGAACCGCGTGAACGGCGAGACCGCGCGGACGCTGCGCGCCCGCGACCTGTGGGACAAGGTGGGGTACTCGGCGTGGAGCTGCGCCGACCCCGGCATCCAGTACGACACGACGATCAACGAATGGCACACGTGCCCCAACAGCGGACGCATCAACGCGAGCAATCCCTGCAGTGAGTATATGTTCCTGGACGACACGGCGTGCAACCTGGCGTCGCTGAATCTGCTGAAGTATCTGGACAAGGACGGGCGCTTCCAGACGAGCGACTACGTGCACGCGTGCGAGCTGTGGACGCTGACGCTGGAGATCAGCGTTCTGATGGCGCAGTTCCCGAGCCAGCGCATCGCCGAGCTTTCCTACGAGTTCCGCACGCTGGGGCTGGGATACGCCAATCTCGGCACGCTGCTGATGGTGCAGGGCATTCCGTACGACAGCGCGGACGCGCTGGCGTGGTGCGGGGCGCTGACGGCGGTGATGACGGGCGTCTCCTACGCGACGAGCGCGCGGATCGCGGGGGAGCTGGGGCCGTTCCCCGGCTTCGCGAAGAACCGCGACGCGATGCTGCGGGTGATGCGCAACCACCGGCGCGCGGCGCACAACGCGCCGGCCGGCGAGTACGAGGGGCTGACGATTCTGCCGACGGGCATCGACCAGGAGGTCTGCCCGGCGGATCTGCTGGACGCGGCGCGCAAGGCGTGGGACGAGGCGGTGGAGCTGGGCGACCAGAACGGCTATCGCAACGCGCAGTCCACGGTGATCGCGCCGACGGGCACCATCGGCCTGGTGATGGACTGCGACACGACGGGCATCGAGCCGGACTTCGCGCTGGTGAAGTTCAAGAAGCTCGCCGGCGGCGGGTACTTCAAGATCATCAACCAGTCGGTGCCGCGCGCGCTGGGGCGGCTGGGCTACGACGAGAAGCAGTCGCGCCGCATCATCGACTACGCGCGCGGATCGCTTACCCTGGAGGGCGCGCCGCACGTCAACGCGCAGAGCCTGCGGGCGAAGGGCTTCAGCGACGAGATGATCGCGCGGGCGGAGGCGCAGCTGGCCGGCGCGTTCGAGATCGGATTCGTGTTCAACCGGTGGACGCTGGGCGCCGAGGAGTGCCGCGAGCGGCTCGGCCTGACCGACGCCCAGATGGACGACTTCTCGTTCAGCCTGCTGGAAGCCATCGGCTTCTCCCAGGCCGAGATCGAGGCGGCCAACGACCACATCTGCGGCCGCATGACGGTGGAGGGCGCGCCGGACCTGAAGGAGGAGCACCTCGCGGTGTTCGACTGCGCCAACAAGTGCGGCAAGTACGGCACGCGGTTCCTCACCTACAAGTCGCACATCCGCATGATGGCCGCGGCGCAGCCCTTCATCAGCGGCGCCATCAGCAAGACGATCAACATGCCGAACGAGGCGGAGGTCGAGGACATCCTCGAAGCGTACTCGATGAGCTGGAAGATGTGTCTGAAGGCCAACGCGCTGTACCGCGACGGGTCGAAGCTCAGCCAGCCGCTGAACGCCAGCAGCGGGGAGTTCGCGTTCGACGCGCTCGGGGAGGACGTCGAGGAGGCCGTGAAGAGCGCCGAGCCGGCGCAGGTCATCACGGAGAAGATGATCTACCGCTATCTGACGCGCCGCCGCCGCCTGCCGGAGCGCCGCAGCGGGTACACGCAGAAGGCGACGATCGGGCCGCACAAGGTGTACCTGCGCACCGGCGAATACGAGGACGGCACGCTGGGCGAGATCTTCATCGACATGCACAAGGAGGGCGCGGCCTTCCGGAGCCTGATGAACTGCTTCGCCATCGCCGTGTCCCTGGGGCTGCAGCACGGCGTGCCGCTCGACAAGTACGTGAACGCGTTCGTGTTCACGCGCTTCGAGCCCAACGGAACGGTGCGCGGCAATCCCTACATCAAGCGCGCGACGTCGATCATCGACTACATCTTCCGGGAACTGGCTATCAGCTACCTGGGCCGCCACGACCTGGCGCACGTCAACCCCGAGGAACTGCGGCACGACGCGATCCAGCCGAATCCGGCGGAGTACGAGAGCGAGGAAGTCGTCAGCGAGCGGCGGATTCCGGCGGACGAGCAGGCGAAGGCGGAGCCGACGACGCGGCCGACGCGCAGCGAGCACATCCTGCCCTTCGACGACAACCTGGACTACTCCGAACGGGTGGAGAGCGACGACGCGGTTCCCGTGGGTTCGGCGTCGCGCACGGAACCGGGAACGGCGACGGCCACGAGACCGGTGGCGGTGCTCGCCCGCGAAGCGAAGATCCGCGAGGCGCGCATGAAGGGCTACGAAGGCGATCCCTGCCCGAGCTGCCAGTCGTTCACGCTGGTGCGAAACGGAACATGCCTGAAGTGCGAAACCTGCGGGGGAACGACGGGCTGCAGCTGAACGGCGGAACGAGAATTCCGATCACACCTCGGAAACGGTCGGGCGGCAACGCCCGGCCGCTCTTCGTTAAGGGCGAGTGGTGAGTGGTGAGTGGTGGGTTGATCGTTGGTAGTTGGTAGTGATGGGTGATGGACGGTGCGTTTCGAGGGTGGCTTGTGCGTCCCGCCCAAGCAGGACGCGTGTCCTTCTGCAACCGCCCGGCGTTCTACCCGAGGAGTGCGCGCAGTTCGGCGTCGGCGAGTGCGGCGGCGGTGCGCCATGTGCGCTGCGACGCGAGGCGCATCCGTTCGGCGGCGAGTTCGGGTTCGTCCATGATGCAGGCTTCGCGCACTTCGGCGCCGAATTCGGCGGGGGAGGAGGCGAGGCGGATGGCGTTGGGCAGTTCGGATTCGCCGGCGACGCGGGCGACTTCGGGGAGATCGATGGAGACGACCGGCTTTCCGGTGGCGAGGTACTCGTTCAGCTTTTCGGGCAGCATGGCGTCGGTAAACGGGGTGCGGCGGTGGCCGATGAGGAGGACGTCGGCTTCGCGGCAGAGCGCGAGGAGAACGTCGGGGGAAACGCGCCCGGTGGAGTGGACGCGTTCGTCGCCGTCGTGTTCCTCGAAGAAGGCGGCGTTGCGGGAGTCGTCGAGATGGCCGCCGAAGACGAGGGAGCCTTCGGGGTTCTGGGTCAGAGCCGCGTCGAAGCACCGCATGTCGAGGCGGTGGTCGACGACGCCGGTATAGAGCATGATGGGGCGCGGCATCGCGCGGACGCGTTCGAGAACGGCGGCGTCGGCGGCGGAAAGCCGCGGCGGGTGTTCCGCGTCGAGCCATTCGTCGCGAACGCCGTTTTCCAGAAGCACGCAGCGGCGCGCGGTCTTCGTGCGCCGTTCGAACTGCGGCATGGAACTGCAGAGGGAGAGGTGGCAGGCGGTGACGAGTTCCGACTCCCAGTCCCAAAGCAGGGAGCGGTGGGGCTGCTCGAGGGCGGGGCTGAGGGCGAGTTCGTCGTAGACATGGCAGACGCCGGCGAACCCCTCGGGCAGGGCGGCGTGAATGGCGGAGTGCCAGGGGGCGCCGAACCAGCAGACGTCGAAGGAGAGGCCGAGCTTCTTCGCGGATTCCAGGGCCCGCGCGGCGAGGGCCTTCGATGTGCGCTGCCGCCACGCCTCGCCGGACTTCTGGTTGGGAACCTTGCGGACTGCGAAGGGAACGACGCGGCCGGGCGAGAGAACGTGGAAGTCGCGGTCCGGCGCGGACCAGGTCTTCGAGAAGAGATTCACCTTCACGGGGGGCTCGACGTAGAGCACGCGCCAGCCCATCTCCGCGAGCGTCCAAAGATGATAGCGCGTCGATCCGTAGACGTCGGGCCATCGCCACGTGCCCGGGGCGAAGGCGATGATGGATGGACTGGAATCGCTCATGGAGAGGGGGTTTCGTTTCGGCTGGCGGAAGAGAATGGCCTGGCCGCCGGAGGGGGCTCAAGCGCGTTCGGCGTTGCCCGGCTCTCCGGGGGCGCGCAGAGCCTAGCGCCATGTCCGCCATCCGCCGCCTTCACTGGACCGACGCGCTGCGCTATCGCGCGCTGCTGCGGGTACGCCCGATCGCGGCGGCGTCGGCGCTGAAGCGGGCGCTGGGGGTGCGGCGGTTCGTCTGGGAGATGGTGGACGGGCGGCGGTACTGGATCGATCCGGTGTCGAACCTGGGGCGGCACCTTCTGTTTCGGGGCGGTTACGAGGAACCGGTGGCGCGGCTGGTGCGGCTGCTGCTGCGCAGCGGCGACACCTTTCTGGACATCGGCGCCAACGAGGGGTACTTCAGCGTGCTGGCCGGTTCGCTGGTTGGCGCGTCCGGGCGCGTTCACTCCTTCGAGCCGCAGTCGCGCCTGCGGGAGGTTCTGCGGCGGAACTTCGCGCTGAACGGTCTCGGCGGCACCGCCGTTGCGCACCGGTTCGCGCTGGGGCGCGAGCCGGGGAGTCTGACGCTGCATCTGACGCCGGACGTGAACACGGGGGCGAGCGGCGCGCGCAGGCACTGGCGCTTCGGCGCGGGAACGGAAACGGTTCGCGTGGAAACGCTCGACGGGTTCGCGGCGCGCAAGGCGCCGGGCCGCGCGAGACTCGCGAAGATCGACGTCGAAGGGGCGGAGGAGCACGTGCTCGCCGGCGCGGCGTCGTTTCTCGCAGGCCGCCGTGCGGATTTCATCGTCGTCGAGTTCCACCCGCACATCTGCGGACGCGAGTCGTGCGCGCGGGCCGCCGCGCTCCTGTCGGACGCGGGCTATCGCCGGACGATCGTCGATGGCGTTCACGTGTACCACGCGATCGATCTGCCGAAACGCGCCGCGCGATGACCGACCGTCTTCCATCACTGCGTCGCGCGGCGGGAGGGCTTCTCGCGCTGGGACTGCTGGCGCGCATGCTGGGGTTGTTGAGGGAACTGCTGGTGGCGCGGTACTTCGGCGTCAGCGCGGACCTCGATGCGGTGTACCTAGGCATGGCGGTTCCGATGGCGCTGACGGTGGGGATCGGGACGGCGCTGGTGCGCTCGTCGGTGACCGTCGCGGCGGGACTGGACCGCGACCGGCTCGCGGGTCTGTCGAAGGCCGGCGTGCGGAGGCTGGCTGTGGCGACGCTGCCGCTGGCGGCGATTCTCGCGCTCACCTCGCCGTTGTGGGCGATGATGCTGGGCGGCGAGGGCGAATCGCGGCGGATTCTTCTGCTGAGCGCGGCGCTCGCGCCGCTGTCGCTTCTCAGCGTCGGCGTCGCGGGGCTGTACACGGGACTCGTCCACGCGCGGGGCGGACACACGGCGGCGGCGCTGGTGCCGCTGGTGTACAACCTGATCGTCTGCGGTGCGATCGTCGCGCTCCAGCCGTTCGTCGGCGCGGTGGCGCTGCTGGTGGGTTCGCTGGTGGCGGAAGCGAGCCAGATCGCGGTGATGCTTCCGTTCGTGCTTCGGCTGACGGCGGGCGCGACGCCGCGGGCCCGCTCGTCGGACTATCGCGCGCTGGTGAAGAACTTCTGGCCGGCGGCGGTCTGCGCCGTTCTTCTGACGTCGAATATCGTCGTCGACCGCATCTTCGCATCGACTCTGGAGGATGGTTCGATCGCGGCGCTGGCGTACGCGGACAAGCTGGTGAATCTGCCGGCGGGGCTGATCGCGACGGCGCTGGTGACGCCGCTGTTCACGCGGCTCAGCCGCTTTCAGTCTCTGCGGCAGCGCGACGCGTACCGCCAGACGCTGTTGTTGGGAATTCGGCTGCTGCTGATCGCCGGCGCGCCTATGGCAGTGTTCCTGGCGTGGACGGCGGAGCCGGCGATCGGACTGCTGTTGCAGCGCGGCGCGTTCGACCAGCATGCCGTGGAGCTCAGCTCCTCGGCGTTTCGCGGCTATGCCGCCGGCATTCCGTTCATCGCGTTTTCCGTTCTGCTGACGAGCGCCGGTCTGACGGTTCGCAATCCCTGGCGGGTGGCGTGGATCATGGGATGGACGACGGCGCTGAACGCGCTGCTGGACTGGCTGCTGGCGCCGCGCTTCGGCGTGACGGGCATCGCGCTGTCGACGTCCATCGTCGCGCTGGTGCGAACCATCTGGATGCTCTCTGTGGCGGGGCCGGAACTGCTGCGGTCGCGTTCGCTGCGCGGTTCGCTGCTGCGGGTGGCGGTGTGGTCGGGAGCGCTGTGGATCGCCGGCCAGGTC
>JAJFLJ010000087.1 GCA_021772755.1 Candidatus Sumerlaeota bacterium | reverse complement strand
GGCGCGCGAGAAGCGTCAGCATGTGGTCGAAGAAGGGAACGGCCGTTCCGCCGGAGAACGTTCCGTCGCCATCGAGATCGAGGGCGACGCGAATGGCGGTTTCCTTCGTCTTTCGCTTCAGGTCGGCGGTGCGCATGGAGGGCACTCCCGTGGGGTGGGGCGGATGGCAGCCCACGGGCGGGCACGCCGTCACGGGAAAAGTTGCCTCCGGGGCCGAGTGTCGTTGACCCGCGGCGCGATGCGGCGCGGGATTCGGGGAATCTAAACGCCCTTTCGACTTTGTCGCCCTGTCGAAAGAATCGAAGGCCCCTCCGAAATGGCTAAAGCAGCCGGACAACCGCGCTCGGCACAGCGCCAGCGGGCGGACCACGCGTCCGAGAACGCCGAGGACTACGTGGAACTGATCGACGATCTGCAGAGCGAGATCGGCGCGGCCCACAAGAGCGACATCGCCGCGCGCCTGGGCGTCAGCCACGTCACCGTCCACAAGACGATCAACCGGCTGAAGGCGCTCGGTCTGGTCAACGCGGAGGCGCACCGGGCCGTTTCCCTGACGCCGAAGGGCAGGCGCCTGGCCCGGACGGCCCGCGAGCGCCACCGCCTGGTTCTGCGGTTTCTCGGCCATCTGGGCGTTTCGGGCGGCGTCGCCGAAGACGACGCGGAGGGCCTGGAGCACCACCTGAGCGCGGAGACCGAGCGCTGCATGAAGAGGTTCTGCAAGGCGATGGAAGAGGACGGAGTCTGGAAGCGCCCGAAATGATCGAGGTCGAAAATCTGACGAAGGAATACCGCGACCGGAAGCGCGGCGCCATTCTCGCCGCGGATTCCGTTTCGTTCCACTGCGGGCCGGGCGAGATCGTCGGAATCCTGGGGCCGAACGGCGCCGGCAAGACGACCACGCTGCGGATGATCTCGACGGCGATCCCGCCGAGCAGTGGATCGGCCCGCGTCATGGGCCTGGATGTCGTGAAGGACGCGACGGAGGTCCGGAAGCGAATCGGGTTTCTCTCCGCCTCGACGGGACTGTACGGGCGGCTGACGCCGCGCGAGACGCTGCGATACTTCGGGAATCTCTTCGGCATGGCCCACAGCGCCATCGCGGACCGCACGGAGCAGCTCGCGGGGCTCTTCGGCATGAACGACTTCCTCGACCGGCCCTGCGACAAGCTGTCCACCGGCATGAAGCAGAAGGTCAACATCGCGCGTACCGTTCTGCACGATCCGCCGGTGATGGTCTTCGACGAGCCGACGTCGGGACTCGACGTTCTGACGGGTCGCACCATCGTCGGGTTCATCCGCTCCTGCCGCGACGGGGGAAAGACGGTGCTTTTCTCGACGCATATCATGAGCGAGGTCGAGAAGCTCTGCGACCGCGTCGCGATCATCCACCGGGGCAGGATCTACTTCCAGGGAACGGTCGCCGAACTGCGCGAGACGGCCGGTGGCGACCTCGAGGACGCGTTCGTGCGGATGATCGGGGAGGCGGGGGAATGATGCGGACGACGCTCGCCATCTACCGCAAGGAACTCGTCGATACGCTTCGCGACCGCAAGACGCTGATCTTCATGCTGCTTCTGCCGACGGTTCTGATGCCGCTGCTGATGCTGGGGCTGAGCCGCATGATGCAGGTGGTGCAGAAGGCGGAGGAGGCGAAGACCGTTCGCATCGCGGCGTCGGAGGAAAGCCGCACCGCGTACCGCGATCTCGTCTTCGAGTGGTTCCGGGGAACGGAGCTCGGCGACCGGATGCGCGTTCTCGACACGCCGGTCCTCGGCGTGCTGCTCAAGTCGGCCGGCGGCGTTCCGGCGGAGTCGGTTCCCGCCGGCATCACGCGGGATCCGCAGGTGTTCGAGGACTGGGTGATGTCGCTGGCGACGCAGGTGCGCGCCAATCTCGACTCGATCGACGAGCAGCCGGCGGAGATGATGGACCTGCTGGACGAGAAGACGCGCGGCGAACTGATCGACTTCTACCGCGTGGCGATCAAGGGCATGGCGCTCGTGGAGTTCGTCGATCCAGCGACGCTCGCGACCGAAGGGGCCGCGGCGCCGGCGCATGTGCCGGAGAGCCTGGCGGGGCTGGCGAATCTGCCGGAAATCGCGGCGGCGGTCGCGCGCCGCGACATCCAGGGCTTTCTGATCGTGCCGTCGGCCGTCACCGGTCTCGTCGCGAACGACGAGTCCACCGAGGCCATCACGTTCGTTCACGACAGCACGATTCCGCTTTCCAGCGAGGCCTGGAGCCGGGTGCGGACGGTGGTGCACCGGGCCGGCGAGTCCATCGTCCACGCGCGCCTGGAGGGGCGCGACATTTCGCGCTCCTTCCTCAAGCCGATCGACACGTCCGGCGATGCGGACCTGGCGTCGCCCCAGCGGCGCGCCCTCAACGTCGCCGGCAGCATCCTGCCCTATCTCGTCATCGTCTTCGCGTTTCTCGGCGGACTGTACCCGGCGCTGGACCTCGGCGCGGGCGAGAAGGAGCGCAACACGCTGGAGACGCTGCTGGTCTCTCCGGCGGGGCGGGCGGAAATCGCGACGGGCAAGTTCCTGGTGATCCTGACGGCGTCGCTGACGTCGTCGGTCCTCGGCATGGTCTCGATGGCGGTGTCGTACCAGATGATTCTGCCGGAGGCGATTCTCGAACTGATCCAGCTGCGGATCGAGCCGCAGCGTCTCGCGCCTGTGCTGTTGCTGGCGGTTCCCGCCGCCGCAGCGTTCGCGGGGCTGTTCCTGGCGCTTTCGATCTACGCGCGTTCGTTCAAGGAGGCGCAGAGCTATATCGCGCCGCTGCAATTCCTGCTGATCCTGCCGGCGGTCGCGCCGCTGATTCCGGGCGTCGAGATGTCGTGGAAGATCGCGGCGATCCCGCTGGTGAACATCAGCGTTCTGGCGCGGGATTTTCTGAAGGGCGACATGAACTGGGGCTACTACGCGGTGTCGCTGGCGGTGTGCGCGGCGCTGGCGGCCGCGTGCCTGGCGTACTGCGTGCGACAGTTCCGGCGCGAAGAGGTTCTGTTCAGAACCTGAACGTTCCCGGCCGGAATCAGTATGCGTCGTAGAGCGCGTAGACGAACACGAACACGAACACCCAGACGACATCGACCAGATGCCAGTACCAGGATGCGGCCTGCATGGAGAAGTGGCGGCGCTTGCTGAAGTGGCCGATTTCGAGACGGCCGTAGACCAGAAGCAGCATGATCAGGCCCGTCATGACGTGGAAGCCGTGGAAGCCTGTCAGAACGTAGAAGACGGTGCCGAAGACGTTGCTTTCGACGGTGAAGCCGCGCTCGACGAAGACGCCCCATTCGTAGCCCTGGATGGCGAGGAAGATCAGACCCAGCACGATCGTGACGAGCATCCAGTCCTTGCAGGCGCTCTTGTTGCCCTTGAGCAGCATCTTGTGGGCGACTTCGCAGGTGACGGAACTGGTCAGCAGAATCCCGAGTCCGATGGCGGGAAGCCCGACGTGCCAGTGGGCGGGGCTTCCGTCGAGCGGCCAGAACTTCCCGGCGTCGAGATGGATGTGGCGGAGGGTGGCGAAGAAGTAGGCGAAGATGGAACCGAAGATGGCGATTTCGGAGAGGAAGAAGAGCTTGGTTCCGAGAACCAGGTCGCGGCCCTGGGCGGCTTCGCCGAAGTGACCGGCCCACTTGTCCACGATGACGCTGTGGCACCAGCCCATCACCGGCACGAGCGACGTAAGCGAACCGAGTCCGAGCAGGCCCCAGGCCAGCAGCCGAAGGGAGTCCCCGCCCCAGAGATAGAGAACGATCCCTGCGGGAATCAGCGTCATGGTCGCCGTAAGGAGCACCGGCCAGTAGCTGGGGGCCGGATTCAGCGAGGGGAGATACTCGACGTCGTGGTGGGCGTCGATGTCGTGGTGGACATCGGCGTCGGGGGCGTGGTGGGCGTCGGGGGCGCTGTAGAGCGACATGGGCGGTTCTTCGTCCTCAGTGGGAGATGGTCTGCCGGGATTCGCCTGGGTCCCAGTAGTTGTTGAAGAGCGGGGCCGAGAGAAGCATCAGCCCCAGGATGAGCGCAACCAGTACGGCCAGCCAGACGAGATTTCCGCGGCGCTGCTCCTCGGTGACATGGGCGGAACGGGGGCTCATGGGGCGTCCTCCGCTGCGGCGGCATCCGCTTTGGCCTTCGCCGCGACGGACTCGGCGTAGTCCTTTTCCGTCAGCTCGAACAGGGTGTAGTTCAGCGTCACCGTGCCGATGTCCTCCGGGAGGTCGGTTCCGATCGTGTACACGACGGGCAGGGCGATCGACTGGCTGGGTTCGAGCTTCTGGTCGTCGAAGCAGAAGCACTCGTGCAGCTCGAAGTGATCGGCGGCGCGGCGCGTTGGCGTGACGGAGTGGACGGGCCGGAAGTAGACGGGCTCGGCCTTCATGTTGACGAACTTGTAGTCGTTGATGCTCTGCGCGCCGGTGACGACCTTCTGGATTCGCTCGACGGGGGCGAGGCTGATGGGAAGGTTGCCGTGAACGCTGCCCATGAAGACGACCTCGATGGAGCGGCCCGGGCCGCCGGTTTCGACGCCTTCGCGGTTCGGATTCAGTTCGATGCCGACGGCCTTGCAAAGCAGGCCGAAGAGCGGGACGTTGGCGAAGGCGAAGCCGAACATCCCGATGCCGACGGCCAGCAGCACGACGAGAGTCTTGCGGTTGGCGCGGGACTTCTCCCCCGCTTCCGCGGCGGTCCACTCGGCTTCCGCTTCCGGCACGTCCCTGCGGGCGCTGTCGTCGGTCATGGGCCTATCCCTTTCCGCCGAGGAGTCCGGCCGGAATGACCGCGTCGATCATCAGTCCGACGAACAGCACGAGCAGATAGACGATGGAGTAGCCGAAGAGCTTCCAGGACTGGCGCGGTTCGGGAACGCGGCAGACCTTCACGACGAGATGGACGAACACGGCGCCGAGCAGGGCGGCGAGAATGGTGTAGAACCATCCGGCGCCGACGAGGGGAAGCATCAGCGTGACGGCCACGGTGATGAGCGTGTAGACCATGATCTGGCGCAGGGTCTCGCGGTCGCCCTTGACGACGGGCAGCATGGGGTACTGCACGGTCTTGTAGTCCTCCTTCAGGCAGAAGGCGAGCGCCCAGAAATGCGGCGGCGTCCAGAAGAAGATGATCATGAACATGAGGAATGGCGCGGCGGCGAGGCTGTTGGTGGCGGCCGCCCACGCGATGAGGGGGCCCATCGCGCCGGCGGCGCCGCCGATGACGATGTTGAGATAGGTGCGCGGCTTCAGCCAGAGGGTGTAGAAGAAGCTGTAGAACCCGATGGTGCCGAGCGCGAGCAGCGAGCTGAAGGGGTTGAAACGCACCCAGAAGATCGCGCAGCCGAGCGTTCCGATGGCGATGGCGAAGAGGAGCGCGTGGAGCGGCCTGATGGTTCCGTTGGGAAGGGGGCGCTTCTTCGCGGTACGGGTCATCTGCGCGTCGATCTCGCGCTCGAAGTACTGGTTGAAGGCCGCGGCGCTGCCGGCCGTCAGGAAGAGCGCGAAGAGGCAGAGCACGAAGTCGGCGGGACGACCCGACATGGTGCCCTCCATGACGAGCGCCGCGCTGCCGGTGATGAGAACCAGAAGGGCGATGGTCGGCTTGGTGAGACTAAGATACGCGCGCAGCATGTGCATCGAAGCGTTCCTCCCGCGCGTTGGACTCGGCGGCCTTCGCCGCCTTTCGCAGTTCGTAGTCGAGCAGTGCGGGGTTGTTGCGGACCTCGAACGTCAGCGCGATCAGCAGCTGGAACAGCACCAGCCCCGTCATCAGATGCATGATCCCGAGCGAATAGGGCACGGCTTCGAGAAGCGTCACGATGCCCAGCAGAATCTGGAAGACGACCACGAACGCCACGCCCCGCAGCGTCATGCGGCCGGCGACCGACAGGGGGCGCGCGATCAGCTTCGCCACGAGAACGGCGACGCCGATCAGGACCGCGAACGCGAACCAGCGGTGGACGAACTGCACGAGAAGAAGGCTTTCGAGGAAATTGCGGTACCAGGGCTCGTGGATGAAGAGCGCCTCGGCGGAGGGGACGACCGGCCCGTCGTTGCCCATGCGCGGCCAGGTGTTCCAGTATTTCCCGGCGCCCGTCTTGGCGACGATTCCGCCCAGGAATATCTGGACGAGGCAGAGCGACGTGACCGCCCACGCGAGGCGGCTTACCTTCGGAGGGCGTTCCGGTTCGGGGGCGTCGGCGGGACGGCCAAGCCGCAGCGCCATCCACAGGATCAGGGACACGAAGACGAAGGCGGTCGTGAGATGCACCGACACGTACAGCGGGTGGGTGTGGTTCAGGACCACGTGTCCGCCCAGGGTGATCTGCGATACGAGAACGATCACCGACGCGAGGAGCATCGGGCCGATGCTGCGGCGCGCCTGGGCGTCGAGAACCACCTGCACGATCACGGCGAGAAACAGGACGGCGAAGAGCCCCGCGACGGCGCGGTGGGTGTACTCGATGAAGAATTCCTTCTTCACGCGGGCGATGGGAAGCCAGTCGGACTCCTCGACGGGCTTGATGACCTCCTGGTGGTAGACGTCGGAGATACGCTGCCACTGGTCCGCGTTCATGGGAGGCAGCAGGCTGTATTCCTTCGTGGAGGGGTCGGTGCTGTAGTCGATCAGCGGCCAGTGGGGAATGGACATGCCGGACCCGGTGAGGCGGACGGTGCCGCCGGCGACGACCAGGAGGAAGAGCACGGCCAGCAGCACGCGAAACCAGACGGCAAGGCGGGCCTGCGCGGGAACCGGGGCGTGGCTGCCGCCGGATTCCTGCGGATTGGGAGGGGTGGCGATGTCGTTCATTGTCGTGCGAGGCCCCTCTTTCCGGGCCCGTGTGGGGTCAGCCCCCGGTGGTGGAGGAGCCCTTGAGCACAGGGATCGTGTCGAAGTTGTAGGGGGGCGGAGGACTCGGGATGCTCCAGATCAGGGAGTTCTGGACGTCGTTGATGCCCCAGGGGTCCCTGCCGCAGGTTCGGGGCTTCAGAAGCGAGGAGATGATGGAGTAGATGAAGAGCGCGCCTGCGGCCGCCATCAGCAGATAGCCGAAGGAGATGACGCGGTTGATGGCCTCGAACTCCTCGCGGTACTGCCAGATGCGGCGCGCCATGCCCTGGACGCCGACCAGGTGCATGGGCAGGAAGGTCGTGTTCATGCCGATGGTGAAGAGCCAGAAGACGGCGTTGCCGATTCGCTCGTCGAGGAAGCGTCCGCTCATCTTGGGGAAGTACAGGTACGTGCCGGCGAACAGACCCATCACCGACCCGCCCACCAGGACGTAGTGGAAGTGGGCGACGACGAAGTAGCTGTCGTGGACCTGGACGTCGATCGGAACGTTGGCCAGCCAGACGCCGCTGATTCCGCCGATGACGAAGAGGCTGATGAAGCCCAGGGCGAACTTCATGGACGTGGTGAAGCGGATCGTCCCGCCCCAGACGGTGGCGAGCCACGACCAGATCTTCACTCCCGTCGGTACGGCGATCACCATCGTCATGAAGGAGAACCACAGCCGCAGTTCGGCGGAGATTCCCGCCGTGAACATGTGATGGCCCCACACCATGAAGCCCAGGAGCCCGATGGCGCAAACGGCCCACACCATGCCGGTGTAGCCGAAGATGCGCTTGCGGGAGAACGCCGCCAGCGCGTGGGAGATCAGCCCGAAGGCCGGCAGCACCATGATGTAGACGGCCGGGTGGGAGTAGAACCAGAAGAGGTGCTGGTAGAGGACGGGGTCGCCGCCGAGGGCCGGCTTGAAGAAGCCCGTGCCGAAACCGCGGTCCATCAGCACCATCGTCACCGCTCCGGAAAGGACCGGCGTGCCGATGAGGATGAGCCAGGCGTTGACGAGCCACGTCCAGACGAAGAGCGGCATCTTCATGAGGCCCATGCCGGGCGCCCGCATGTTCATGATGGTCACGATGAAGTTGATGCCGCCGGTGATGGAGGAGAGGCCGGCGAGGTGAACGGCGAGAATCCACATGTCCACGCCGGGGCCGCCGGAGTATTCCTTGAGCGAAAGCGGCGGGTAGGCCGTCCAGCCGGCGCCTGCGGTTCCGCCCTGGACGAAGAAGGACGCCGCCATCAGCCCGCCGGCGGGAATCAGCAGCCAGAAGCTGAAGGCGTTCAGTCTCGGGAACGCCATGTCGCGCGCGCCGATCATGATGGGAACCAGGTAGTTGCCGAAACCGGCGAGGGCCGGGATGATGACGACGAAGATCATGACGGAGGCGTGCATCGTCACCATCGAGTTGTAGAACTCGGGGGAGAGCACCTCGTTATCGAAGGAGGAGAGCTGCGCGCGAATGGCTCCGGCGAAGGCGCCGCCGAAGACCGCGCCGGCCAGGGCCAGCGCCAGATAGAGCATCCCGAGCACCTTGTGGTCGGTGGAGCCCAGAATGCCGAGCAGGCCGCCGGGAAGGCGGATCGCCTTGTGGGGCGACTCGGGAAACTGCGGAGCGGGCCGGGTGGCCTTCGATCCCGATGATGGTGGTGTTTCGAGCAAGCTCATCCGTTCATCCTGCTTCCTGAACCTAGTCGGCGGTGGCGCTGGCGAACGCGTCGCCCGTCGGGATGGTCCCGCCGCGCTCGACGATCCAGTTCTCGAATTCGGCTGCCGAGACGACGCGAACGTCGATCAGCATCTTGGAGTGCAGCGAGCCGCAAAGCTCCGCGCACTGCCCCTTGTACCAGCCCTCGCTCTCGACGTTGAACCAGATCTGCGTGAGCCGGCCGGGAACCGTGTCGGTCTTCACGCCGAAGGCGGGAACCCACCAGGCGTGAAGGACGTCGGCGCTGGTGCAGTCGGCGACGACGTTGCTGCCGACGGGAATGA
>JAJFLJ010000086.1 GCA_021772755.1 Candidatus Sumerlaeota bacterium | reverse complement strand
CCCTTCGGGCTCTGTCGGCGTACGGGCGGAGTCGGTTGAGCGCGGGGATTGCGTGTTTTTTCGTTGCGCGTGGCATTTCGCGAATCGGCTTCGTCCCGCACCGTGCTCGGCGCCCGGCACGATGCGTTCGCCGGAGGCGCCAAGAACGAAGACGAAGTAGCGTCCCGCTCGTCCGAGCGAAGACCCGCGCCCCGGACCAGTCTCAACGGTCTCTTCGGGGCCTTTCTCCCGGGCACCGCCACGGCCAGATTCCTAGGCAGGATGCGACGATCGGCTTGATGACCCGGTGGGACGGTGAGAGCCCGTCCTCCGGCGATGGTGAATGGAGGCCTGAGAATGCAGTTTCTCGACGCCCGCTGGTCGAATCTCGTGCTGGTGAACTACGCGGTGGATCCTGGTTTTCTTGCGCCGTTCTGCCCTCGAGGGGTCGTGCCGGATACGCTCGATGGAATGGGATACGTGAGCCTGGTGGCGTTCGATTTCCAGGAGACGCGGGTGCTGGGGGTATCGTGGCCCGGCTATCGGAGTTTCCCGGAGATCAACTTGCGGTTCTACGTGCGAGAAGGCGACCGCCGCGGCGTGTGCTTCGTCGCGGAGCTGGTGCCGAGAAGACTTGTCGCCTGGATCGCCCGTCTTGCCTACAACGAGCCGTACCGCCACGCTCCGATGCAAAGCCGTGTCTGCCGCGACGATGGACGGATTCGCGTATCCCATCGGGTGTTGGTGCGGAGCGGAATCTGTCGCATCGACGTCGAGGCGGACGATCGGCCCCAAATGCCCGGAGTCGGATCGCGCGAGCACTTCTTCAAGGAGCATCAGTGGGGCTACGGCACCGATCGTTTCGGACGGACGCTCCGCTACGAAGTGCGTCATCCGCGATGGTGCGTCTGTCCGGTGCGGCGGTTTCGGCTCCGGTGGGACTGGGCAGGCGTCTACGGAAAACCCTGGGACTTTCTACACCACGCGTCGCCGGACTCGGTCTGTCTCGCAAAGGGTTCGAGGATCGAGGTCCGGTCGCCGGCGATCGTCGAGTGATCGATAGCGGCGGACTTCCGAAGACGTTCCGGATCGCCGAAAGCGTAAGTTGATTCGGGCGCGACCCGGCCGCTGCACGCTGCGCCTCCGTTTTCGTGTTGCCGCAGGAAGATGCGCGCGTCCTAGTGGGCGCATTCCGCCAGGACCCCCAACCATGAACCCATTGTGTCGTTACGCACTTTCCCTGATCCTGCTCGGGGCCGCTGTCGACGTCGCTGCGGAGGAGACCGCTCTCGCGCGCGAGCTGGACCGCTGGACGGCGGCCAACGCGTCCGGGCTGGAATCGGTCTACAAGGAACTGCATGCCCACCCCGAGCTCTCCTTTCAGGAGGAGGCGACGGGCGAGCGTCTCGCCCGGGCGCTTCGCGAAGGGGGCTTCGAGGTCACGACGCATGTCGGCGGATTCGGCGTGGTGGGCGTGCTGAGGAACGGCGAAGGCCCCACCGTGATGATTCGCACGGACATGGATGCGCTGCCGGTGAAGGAGGCGACCGGCCTTGCCTATGCCAGCGAAGCGGTCGCCGAGGACTCCGAAGGAAGCAGCGTTCCGGTGATGCACGCGTGCGGTCACGACGTTCACATGACGATCTTCACGGGAGTGGCCGCTGCCGCCGCGGAACTGAACGCGCACTGGAACGGGACGCTGGTGCTGATCGCGCAACCCGCCGAGGAATGGGGCGCCGGGGCGGGCGCCATGCTGCGCGACGGTCTCTTCGAGCGGTTTCCCCTGCCGGACTACGTGCTGGCGCTGCACGTGACGCCTGCGCTGCGGGCCGGTTCGCTCGGCTATACCAGGGGATACGCGTTCGCGAACGTCGATTCCGTGGACATCGCGGTCCGGGGCATCGGCGGACACGGCGCCTATCCGAACACCGCCATCGATCCGGTCGTCGTCGCCAGCCGCATCGTCGTGGCGCTGCAGACGATCGCCAGCCGCGAGGTTTCGCCGAGCGATCCAGTCGTCGTGACGGTCGGCAGGATTCAGGGCGGAACGAAGCGGAACATCATTCCCGACGAGGTCCGGCTCGAACTGACCGTGCGGACCTATTCTCCCGATACGCGGGCGAAGGTGCTCGACTCCATCGAGCGAATCGCGCGCGGAGTCGCGGTCTCCGCCGGAGTTCCGGACGAACTGCTGCCCGTGGTGGAGCGCAAGGAGGACGCCATTCCCGCCCTCTACAACGACCCCGGTCTCGTCGACGCGGTCATCGGCGAACTCCGGAACTTCTTCCCGGCGGAAGACTTCGAGGAACTCGAACCGACCATGGGTGGCGAAGACTTCGCCCAGTACGGCGCGACCGAACACGACATTCCGGCGTTTCTGTTCCGCGTCGGGGTGAATTCCTTCGACGAATCGCAACCCGCGCAGTCGCTCCACTCCCCCTACTTCGCTCCGGAATACGCCCCGGCCATCAGGACGGGAGTCACGGCGATGATGCTCTCGCTGGCGTATCTCACCGCGACCGCTCCGTCCTTCGCCGCCGGCGAGGACTGACGGCCCGCGCGCGCAGGGAAACCGGAAGCGGCCATCAGCGCGCTTGCCCGCGCATGACACGTTTCGGCGCGTCGGCTAGGGCAACGACGTTGAACTGGTCGTCGGCGAGAATCCAGACGGCGGCGGCCGGCGAGAGTGCCCCACTTCACGCCGCGCTGCTTGGGGCAAACGCCGATTCACTGGTCGAGGCTCTTCCGGAATTCGGGATCGATCCATGCGCTGATAACTTGCCCCGGCTTGAGTTCGACCGAGCCTGGATCGAATGGCTCGAGCATCTCGATGAAGGCAGCGAAGTCCGATGCGATTCGGACTGGCGGAATCGGTTGTTCGTGATCCCAAAAGTATACAGCCCGGGACGCGACATCGATGAAGACATAGTTTCCCCCTTCGGCCCAGGCGACTGGAAGCGCCGTGGATGGGAGATTCTCGATGCTCACCCGTTCATCCAGGATGTCACGAACCGGAATGAACCCGTTCACTCCGGACTTGTTCGTGTCTCCAATCTTGAAGACGTTCGTCTCCGGCTCGGCGCCGTCGTATTGGCCGACAAATTCAAGGAACGCACTGGGAAGTGCCCGGCCCATTTCGCGCTCAACCTCCTGAATGTCCGCGGGCAGTGCGGACTGTCCCTTCTTCAGTTCTATTCTCATTGGCCAAAGCCTCCGTTTCGGATGACCGCGAATCCACCAAGATGCATCGTGGCGCTGTGACTCGGCTGCGGAACAAGCCGAATTGCAACGCCGCCTTCGACATGGAGCCGAACGTAGCCTGAAGGCCGGGCTCTCGGGCCAACCGCCTGATCGGCCATGCTGCGGTTTCGACTCGCGCCATCTTTTTCCCAGCGAGCACGGGTCCACACATGCTTGCATTCGCGGCCCTCCTCGACGAGACGCTGGACGAAGACGGGGTTCGGCGGATCGGTGTAGTCCTCGATCAGGCAGTGGAGGGACTCGGCGGAGGCCGAGGCCATGATCGTTGACAGGAACACCACAGCGGCGATCTGTTCGCGAATTCCCTTCAGTATCTGCACCATAACTCTTCTCATCTCATTTCCTATCGCGAGTGTCCCGTAATTGAATCCTGCTTTCGCAATATCCACTTGTCTCTCGGTCTTTGATCGGAACACTAGCGTTCTTCCTCCATGTTGTCTACGAGCACATTGCAGCTGGCATAGGAGACGACGGAGAAGGCGATCAGGCCTAATGAACTTTCGGCTTCCCTCCTAGCCGAGACCGTCCAAGTTCTTCAGTAACAAGTCCAAATACTTCGGATCTTCACCTCTGAAGATATCCTTGCCACCTCCCATGAACGCGCGAGCAAGCTCATCAGCAGCCGCCTCCAAGTTGCCAAGTTCGAACTCAACTTGCCCAAGTCTAAGGTGAATAAACGGATTCCCAATCGCGTTTGGACAATACATGGCTTCCCTTAAGCAGGTTGCCGCCCCATAGTAATCCTGCTTTAGATAGGAACTGTCCCCGAGTGCCGCGAGAATCCATGTCGATGCTTCCCAATCTGATTTTGGTTCTGGAATCAGTCTCAGTGCTCCCTGAAACTGGCTGATGGCTTGGTCATGCATTCCTTCTTCAGCGAGTCTATCCCCCTCCCTGCAACAGGCCTCTATTTGACTCATAAGGGCTTCCGGTAGTTTCATGAGCCTAATCCCTCGGATCGTCGTAAGTATCTCTTGGTCGAGCGCCGCCGGACCTATTTGGTCCTCTAGGCAGTAACTCGTAGTTGCAAAGAACGGCTTCATGCCCTTCCTCGATATTCCCCCCTTCTCTTGCTTCCCGCTGAGCCTTTCTGCTTCTCTGCGGGTCGTCTTAGCTGGTAGTCGATGCCCATACGGATCGGCCGATCACGCTCTGCCACTCAATTCTTCTCGTCCTCAGAAAGAGGCATACGGCGGGGCGCCGTCACCTTGATAGCGTCTTCCAGCGAGCTATCGACGATAGCTTCATCCGTCTCGACCCGAAGATATACCTCGATCATTTGCTGAGCCGAGACCAACAAGAATACGACGTGAATGATGTCGAAGAAATCCTCTGACTCGAGTTCTTTAAACTCACGCAAGAACGCGGCTTTCGTTTCGGATGAATTATAGAGTCTATTCACGATATCCGAAAGAAACAATTCTTTTCCGTTCTTGCTAAACGCAATCCCCTGGCGCCAGACACTCCCATCGCGCTCGTCTATGGAAGATTTCCACGCGAAGCGGGAGACCACCTCAGCTGTTTCATCGGCGGACGAACCATGAAACAACAACCCTGCACGAATCGCGTCCGTAGCGCTCTCGAGCTCTGACTCCGGGGTCATCCTCGTCGAGAGCCTGGCGAGAATCCGATTCAGTATCTGTTTGCCGCTGCCATTGATCATTTCTTCCTTACGGTCACCTCTCTGACTCTCGTCCCAAGCTCTGGAAGCAAGTCTATCCCGATGCCCAGTGCGCCAGGTTCGTTAGATTTCGTCCACACTCCACCCGGCAGACTCCTCTCACCTCCGCCTGAAGTGCCCAACTTCCACTCTTGCAAGCTCAGGTAGTGGCCAATCCGCCGGATTCCAATTCTCGGCCTTCCCTATAAGAGGCCAATTCCCTTGCAAGAACTCCAAATCGCCGAACATGCCAACCAAAACGGCGTTCTGCGGCTTGAGACTCTTGATATCGACATCCTCACCTGAACCAATCCGAGGGCCAAATAAGTAGCCAAAGCAAGTCCCCCCGTAGCCCGAACGTGTGACTATCCCTGTAGCAAAGCCTCGGTCACGAAGTGGTACCAGGAATACCGTGCCCAATGGGGGGGGACTTCTTCTTCATAGCTTGCCACCTGCTTCCATGCTCATCGTTCCAGGCCCGAACACGGCCTCGTCGTTCGCCACCGCCGAGGAAGAGCGGTCAGGAGCCTTCCCGAAAGCCAAGCAGAAACGAGAGCGCGGAATCCCCGAGCACCCGCAGATTGTAGCCGCCCTCCTGGCAGATGACGGTGGGCAGTCCGAGTTTTCCGAGGTCGCGGCCGATGGTTCGGATATCGGAGGTGAGCAGGGTGAATCCGCCGACGGGGTCCTCGCCGTGGATGTCGAACCCCGCGGCGATCACCAGGGCGTCGGGCTGGTACCGCTCCATCGCCGCGGCGAACCGGGCGACGGCCTCCAGGTAGCCTGCGCCGTTCGTGACCTTCGGCAGCGGGAGATTCAGATTCGCTCCCTCGCCCTCGTCCCCGCCACACTCCTCGCGATAGCCGGTGTAGTAGGGATATTCGATGTCGGGATCGCAGTGGATGGAGGAGGTGAAGACATCGGGGCGCTTCCAGAATATCTCCTGGGTGCCGTTGCCGTGGTGGAAATCGATGTCCAGAATGGCGACCTTCGCGAAGGTCTTTCGCAGTTCGAGGGCGGCTAGACCGGCGTTGTTGAAATAGCAGTAGCCGCCGAACTTCCTGGTTCCGGCATGGTGTCCGGAGGGGCGGCACAGGGCATACACGGCCTTGTGTCTCCCCGATGCGACCTCTTGCGCGGCGGTTCGTGCGGCGTCGGTGGAACCCTTCGCGGCGCGATAGGTGTTCTGCCGCAGGGGCGTCACGGAATCCGTGCAGTACATTCCCATCCACAGGGGATGGATGCGGCGGACGAAACCGGCGCCCTCGCCGGGAAAGAGGTCGGGATAGATCTCCGCCTCGGGGTCCTCGATGCCCGCGCAGATGCTCTCGATGTACTCGTGGTACGAGTGCGTCGACGCGAGAAGCCCGGCGTCGCAGTCGCGCGCCGGCGAGAAGACGAAGGAGCCTTCCCTCTCCAGCGCCGCCCGGATGAGCTCCGGCCTCTGCGGCACGTCCTTGGTGGAATAGACTTCGGTGCCCAGGTGGAACTCCCACCGGGCAACGTGCAGGGCGTAGTGTGGATTGGTAACGACGTTCATTTCGCGGTGCTCCGTCCCTTGCCGAGGAATTCGACGACCTTGTCGTGCGGTATCGCGGGCGAGATGCGCCCGTCCCGTCCCGTCATGCCGTGGGAGCAGAACATGGCGTTCGCCACCGACTCCTCCGTGGCCTCGATGACGGCTTCGTAGAACCCGTTGATCCAGACGTCGGGGATGAAGTCGATCGAGTTCAGCCTGGCGGGCTTCTCCGTCGCGCGCGGCATGCGGTTGGCGGTGCTGAAGGCGACGACGATCTCGCCGCTCGTCGATGCCGCGTGGGACCCCGCCCTGCCGAGACCGAGCGCGGCGCGCTTGGAGAGCCGGCAAAGCTGGCTGCTGATCAGCGGAGCGTCCGTCGCGACCACGACGATGATGGAACCGTAGCTGTTCTCGCGGCGCGGGAGATCGAAGAGAGGGTCCAGATCCCTCCCCACGACCGCGCCGTCGATCGTGAGGTTCCGCATTCGGCCGAAATTGGAGAGCACAAGGACACCCACCGTGTACGGAACCGTGTCGAGCATCACGACGCGGGAGGACGTTCCGATTCCGCCGCTGAAGTCGCAGGTGGTCATCCCCGTACCGGCGCCGACAGATCCCTGGACGACGCGTCCCGACTTCGCGGCTTCGATGGCCTTGATGGCGTCGGGTCCGCTGTTGATGCCGATTCGGGGATCGTTCAGGAACGAATCGTCGCATTCGCCGACAAGGGGCAGAATAACGTCCATCTGCGCGCCCAACTCGGGGTAGAGCTTCGCGTAGTGGGAAATCGTTCCGGAATAGACCCGTCCCACCGAATGGGAGTTGGTCAGGAGAATCGGCGTTTCGAGCCATCCCCACTCCAGGACCTGGGTCAGGCCCGCCATCTCTCCGACGCCGTTGAGAACGAAGCCGCCGGCAACGAGGCGTCTGTGGAACAGGTCCCCGGTCGCGGGGATGATGGCCGTCACCCCGGTGCGGATCGAGGAGGTGCCGGCGACGCCGGGGGTCTTCACGTCGTCCTGGATGTTCGTGACGTGCCCAACCTTGACGCCCTTCACGTCCGTAATGGCGTTGTACGCGCCGACGGCGTAGCGACCGATGCGAACTCCCGACTCGCGGGCCGTGGGCCTGGGATCGGAAAGCTGAACCGATTCCACGTCGGACCGGCCGGGCCTTCGCAGCGCGATGTTGTAGCGTCTCGCCGCCGACCGCAGGATCAGGCGGATGATCTCCTTGAATTCCAGGCCGGAGTGTCCGCCGGATGTCATGATCGAGGCGTTGGGATGGAGGCTTGGAAGCGGGTTGAGCTCGATGAAGAAGGCTTCGCCCTTCTCGTTCAGCCGGATATCGACGCGACCGAAGTCCGGGCATGGCATGACTTCGAAGACGAGGCGGGCCAGATCGTGGCAGGCCTTCTTCTCGGAGGGCGAAAGCGGCGCGGGACAGACGACGCCGACGGCCTTCGCGGACTCCCCGCCCTGCTTCATGTCGTAGTCGTAGATGTTGTACTTCGTCCCCAGCATCTTCGTGTCGAACGTGTGCTCGACGCACTCCATCAGCCGCCCCGGAAAGCACTCGAGATACGGCACGGTGATCTCGCGGCCCGAGATGAACTCCTCGACGAGCACTCCCGCGGGATAGCGGCTCAGCGTCTTTTCGAGGTGCGCCCGGCACGCTTCGGGGGTTTCGACGACGGAGTCCTTCGTAATGCCCTTCGAAGAGCCTTCGGAATTCGGCTTCACGATCAGCGGAGAGGCGAGATCGTCGGGAAAGGGCTGGTCCGCGCGCGTCGCCAGGAAACCGAGCGGAACTCTGACGCCGCGCTGGCTGAGAACGGTCTTGGCGAGATTCTTGTCCAGGTTCATGTGGAGCAGCGACGCGTCGCCCCCCGTGAACGGAAGACCGAGCTGTTCGTAGAGCCCGGGGTAGAAGGCCTCCCGCGAGCTGCCGACGTGGCCCTCCGCCACGTTGAAGACGAGATCGGGCTCGCTCTCGATCAGCTCCGCGATGAAACGGTCCGGCTTGCCGGACACTTCCACGCAGGTGACCTTGTGCTTCAGATCGTCGAGCGCGGTGGACAGGCGGTCCACGTCCTCCTGCGAGAGCAGTTCCGCCTGGGCCTCCGACAGTTCCGTTCTCAGATTATATGCCAGCGTGATACGCATCGATTGCCTCGCTTCTCTTCTTCGGGGCGATTTGCAGCCACGACCACTTTGGACGAGTTGAACGAGAGGGCCACCCTTTTCTTGGAGCGGTCGCGCGGTCGCGGAATCCCACGCGGCGACGGGCGTCGTCCGGCCGCCGGACAACGGCGTGCCGCACGATCGGAAGGCGGGATGGCACGGACGATGCGTCGATATTTCCTCTCGGAATCCTTGCCCCCGGTGGCGCCGCCACTCCAGGTATCGCTTCCCCAGTCGAACCCTTCCCAGGAGATCCATCGCCATGACGCCGCACGAACGAGACGAGACGAATATCGGCAAATGCCCCGTGATGGGACACGCCGCAGCGAGAAGAATGTCGAACCAGGACTGGTGGCCGAACCGGCTGGACCTGAGGGTTCTCCACCAGAACTCCCCCGTGTCGGACCCCATGGGCGCGGAGTTCGATTACGCGAAGGAGTTCAGTAGCCTCGACCTGGAGGCCGTGAGGAAGGACCTCCGCGCGCTGATGACGGACTCCCAGGACTGGTGGCCTGCGGACTACGGCCACTACGGCCCGCTGTTCATCCGCATGGCGTGGCACAGCGCCGGGACGTACCGCATCCAGGACGGCCGCGGTGGCGCGTCCTCCGGCACGCAGCGTTTCGCGCCGCTCAACAGCTGGCCCGACAACGCGAACCTCGACAAGGCGCGCCGGCTGCTCTGGCCGATCAAGCGGAAGTACGGCCGGAAGATTTCGTGGGCCGACCTGATGATTCTGGCCGGCAACTGCGCGCTGGAATCGATGGGGTTCGAGACGTTCGGTTTCGGCGGCGGCCGCGAGGACGTCTGGGAGCCCGAAGCCGACATCGACTGGGGCCCCGAAGCCGAGTGGCTCGGCGACAAGCGATACACCGGCGAGCGGGAACTCGACAACCCCCTCGCCGCC
>JAJFLJ010000085.1 GCA_021772755.1 Candidatus Sumerlaeota bacterium | reverse complement strand
GCGTTCCTTGAGGAGATGGCCGGTCTCGAGCGCGAGTTCAACGTGGTGAAGGGTATGGCCTTCATCGAGGAATGGCGCCGCGACGCGCTGAAGCGCCTCGATCCCGACTACAGCGCCGACTACGTGGCGGAGGAAGACCCCCGGCTCGCGCGCCGGCGGGCCCGTCGCGGTGGTGGCTGACCGCCGCCGGAGCTATTCCGGCGCGTAGCCGAAGTCCGCCTTCAGCCGCTCCCGCATGCGCCCGTTCAGCCAGGCGATGTCCTCCGCGCAGAGCTGTTCGCGCCAGCCGCCCACCTTGCCCTTCCGCGTCTTGAAGGACTGCTCGTCCCCCTGGATCTTCGGGGCGAGCGCGCCGTCGTGGACGCGGTTCTCGACTTCCATCTTCCGCATGTTCTCGAAGCTGCCGTAGTTCACCGCGTTGTTCAGCGTCTCGTCGGTCACCTCCGGAATGTCGAGAAAGCCCATCGTCCTGCGCAGACTGCCGGTGGTGTCCGCCTTGAGGTCCTCGTACCGCAGCAGCAGGAACCGCGGCGCGCGGTGGCGGTACTCGTTCCAGATGTTGTAGTATTCCAGGATCGTGTCGAAGCTGCCGTAGGGCGCGCGGATGAACTCCGAGATGTCGCCCCGGAACGTGTCGATGCGGTCGCGGTAGTTGCGCAGTTCGACGCGCCGCCGCATCGTTTCCGCCTCCTCCTTTCCGAACCGCTTGGACTGCTCGTAGTAGAACGACACGACGACGTCGCGCGGGTCCCGCACCAGCAGAATCACCCTGCTGCGGGCGTACATCCGCTTCGTCCGCTTCATCTCCTCCGGCTTCTTCCAGTGGGGATGGTCGTCGTGGAAGAGAATGACGCGGGGGACCGCCGGGTTCATGCGGTAGAGCTTGTGGAGACGAAAGAGTCTCCTCTCGATGTGGGGGTGTTCCAGGCCGAAGTGCAGCTGGAAGACGCGGCCCAGCAGCACCCGCAGCCAGGTGCGCCCGCACTTGGGAAAGGAAAGGACGAACGCGTCCGCCTGCCAGAAGTCGCGGCCCTCGACGAGGAAGCGGCCAAGGGGCGTTCGCTTCAGACTTCTGATCCTGTCCGGTACGTTCATGCTTGGTCGGTCTCCGTGGGGGAGCGAATCCTGGCCACGGGGCCGGGGTGGTCGGCAATGGAAAGGGGGATGGCTAAAAAGAGCGAAGGCGCCCCACGAGGGGGCGCCTCCGCCCTTGGAGGAGGGGAGGGAGGAAAATGTTCTGTTTTCCGAAGGACCCCCTTTATGTGGACCGAGTCCGCTCGACCCGGTGTTAGAAGAGGTTTCTCGCCGATTACGCCGCCGGTCAACGAAAAAAAGTAGGAAACCCCAAGTTTCCTTCAGGCCGCGCCGGCCAGCAAATCCTTCAGTCTCGCCAGCCCTTCGGCGATGTTCTTCCGGCTCGTGGCGTAGCTCATCCGGATGCACCGGTCCTCGCCGAAAGCGGCCCCCGGAACCACCGACACGCGGGCCTTTTCCAGCGCCACATCCGCGAAATCGATGGAGCCTCCGATCTCCTTTCCGGCGATGGTCTTGCCGAAAACCCCCGAGACGTCCGGAAACGCGTAGAAGGCGCCCTCCGGGGTGGGACAGGAGACCCCCGGCAAAGCGTTCAAACCGTCCACGATCAGCTTTCGCCGCGCGTCGAACTCCTCGACGAAGGGCACGATGTAGTCCTGCTCGCGGGAAAGGGCCTCGGCGGCCGCCCGCTGGATGAACGTCGTCACGTTGGAGGTCGCGTGGCTCTGGAGGCTCGCCATGGCCTTGACGAACTTCTCCGGCCCCGCCAGCCAGCCCAGACGCCAGCCCGTCATGGAGTAGGCCTTCGACCAGCCGTTGACGATGACGAACCGGTCGAGGAGGTCGGGGCAGAGCGTCGCCATGCTGTGGAACTCGGCGGGGGCGTACACCAGCTTCTGGTACAGGTCGTCGCTGATGACGAGCACCTGGGGGTGTTTGCGGAGCACCTCCGCAAGGGCCAGAATCTCCTCCTTCGTATACACGGTGCCCGTGGGGTTGCTGGGGCTGTTGAAGACGAAGGCGACCGTCTTCGGCGTGATGGCGGCTTCGAGCTGTTCGGGCACGATCTTGAAGTTCTGCTCCGGTCCGCATGTCACGATGACCGGTTCGCCCTCCGCCGCGCGAATCTGCTCGGGATAGCTGAGCCAGAAGGGCGAGGGCACGATGACCTCGTCGCCCGGGTCGAGCGCGGCCTGGAAGATGTTGTAGAGCGAATGCTTTCCGCCGACGGAAACCATGACCTGGGCGGCGGTGAAGTCCAGGCTGTAGTCGCGCTTGAGCGCCTTGACGATCGAGTCGAGTATCTCCGGGCCGCCCTTCGCCGCCGTGTACTTGGTCTTCCCCGCGCTCAGGTCCGCGATGGCGATTTCCTTGATGAAATCCGGCGTGTCGAAATCGGGCTCGCCCGACCCGAAGGAAATGACGTCGATCCCCTCGGCCTTGAGGGCCTTCGCCTTCGCCGTCAGCGCAAGGGTCAGAGAGGGCTGGAGGCTGGCAACGCGCCTGGAAATCTTCATGGCATCTGACTTTCTCTGGAGAAATGGAGGCGGTTCCGCGACCGCCCGGGGGCGGAGCCTTGGAGAGACCGCACCCCGCCGCAAGCCCCGATTCGCCCCGCCGGAAAAAACGCCCCCGGTGCGTTGGCCTTCTATCCTCCCTGCGCCGCATGGTCTTCCCCGCGCCACCGTGTCCCTATGTGAAATCGAGGTCGAAGCCATACTGTCGAACGCAAGGGGGGCGTGTGTGGTCCCGACGTTTCCTCCGTGTAGACGGCCCTCGGACCTTCCCGATGGCCATCGCCGCGCCTGCTCCCGTTGCCCGGAGTCAAACCTGCAGCGGGTTGCCGCCATACCAGAGTCCCGCCCCGACCGCCGCCGTTTCGAGATGTGGAAAGCCCAGGTCGGTCGCGCTGTGCCACAGGCCGGCAAGAACATCCAGCGCCCACCCCTCTTCCAGCCAGGCCTCGACCACGCAGAGTACCGCGCCCTTGGGATAGTATGCGTCGAAGTTCATTCTGGTCGTGTTGTCCATCCTCTCTACCAACACCATCTTCAGGTTCGTGGAGAGGATTCTCGCGGCCAGCGAGCGCTTCTCCTCCACATCGGAGCTCCTCACCATCGCGAGTCGCAGCTCCCACATTCCGATGAAGTCGATTATGGTCGGAATGTCCTTCTTTCTGAAGTAGAGGGGGCCTTCGCTTCGTACTTCGTCTATCAGTTCCCACTGATAGAGAATCAGTCCGCGTGTCCGGACTTCGTCCCCGGCGCGGGCAAAAACCCGAATCTCGCTCTCCACCGAATCGACCAGGCCCTTGACGCCACCGTATTCACGGGCGTTGCAGCACACCTTCTCTGGCGTCTCCCCCCAGCGCCGGTCCAAAATATCGTTTATCGGCTCCGGCAATTCCACCTGGCCCTGCAAGGCCTGGTACGCCGCGCGGGCACGATGGTACTCCCCTTCCTCATACTCTTCCATCGCATTCCGGCGGCGAGTGAGGGCCAGCGTATCGTGCCGCTCCTTCCACGCGCCGTAGCCGCACAGAGCCGGGTCAAGGGCGGAACGACCGTCACCGCCGTGCCTCAGCTTGAACAGTCGCATCAGCCGCTCCGTATCCCCCGAGCGCCCGGTGCAGCTGAAGTAGGCCTCCAGTTGGCTGAAGGCATGCGACGCTTCCGTCCTGCTGCGAAGCCTGGCGCCCTGGAACGCGGCCCGCACCTCGTCCTCGACGGATATCGCAAGCTTCTCCCAACTTTCCCAGCGCTCCCGAAGCAGCGGCCTCTCCGCAGGGTCGAGGGCTTCAAGGGCGTGATCGAGCAACTGCGACTCTGCGATCATAGGACAAACTCCGGGGATTGACGCCAACGTGGGACGGGCATCCTGCCGGTTACAGCTTCGACCGACCCGTGGCGATTCTGAGATGTCTTCTGGATGTCCCGTTTCCGCAAGCCTTTACCTCCCGCTGGCGGCGGCTCTCCGGGCGCCACGCTTCTCTCTGCTTCGCGCCCTGCGACGGCGAAGGCTGGTTCGTGCTCGCCGGCGACGTAGACGGCGACGGCATGGCGGATCTCGTCCAACTCGCCGGAAACGGCGACGTGTGGACGGCCCGCTCCACGGGCACCGCCTTCGGAGCACCCTTCAAGAACGGCATCACCGGCTTTCACCACCGCCCCGAAGGCCCGTGGCAGACGTTCCTCGTGAATCTCTACGACTGAGTTCCTTGAAAAAACGCCCCCGGTGTGTTGCCGGGGGCGTGTGTTCTTCGGTGGAGTTCGTCGTCCCGCTATCCCGGCAGGTCGCTGTAGCCCATGAGCCACTCGTCGCAGCCGCGCGCGGCCTTGCGGCCTTCCGCGATGGCCCACACGACCAGGGACTGGCCGCGGCGGGCGTCGCCGGCGGAGAAGACCCCGGCCCGCGACGTCATGTAGTTCTCGTCCACGGCCACGATGCCGCGCTTGTCGAGATCGAGGCCAAGCTGCTCCGGCAGGTTCTTCTCCGGCCCCGTGAAACCGATGGCCAGGAACACCAGGTCGGCGGGAATCTGGAACTCGCTTCCGGCGACCTCCTCGAACTTGCGTTCCTGCGGCGGGCGGTCCAGGTTCGTCCACTCCAGCTTCACGCAGTTCAGCGCCGTCACCTTGCCCTTCCTGCCCTCGAAGGACTTCGTCATGATCGACCAGTTCCGTTCGCCGCCCTCCTTGTGGGCCGGTGCGGTGTGCAGAATCATGGGCCACTGCGGCCACGGATTCCATTCGGCGCGCTGGTCGGGCGGCTTGGGCAGCAGTTCGATCTGCAGGACCGACTCCGCGCCCTGGCGGATCGCGGTGCCGTAGCAGTCCGCGCCGGTGTCGCCGCCGCCGATGATGACGACCTTGCCGCCTCTGGCGTCGATGTGCTTTCGGCCCTTCGGCAGATCGTTGCCGATGACCGAGTTCTGCGCCGTCAGGTACTCCATGGCGAAGTGCACGCCGTCGAGTTCGCGGCCCGGGACGGGAAGATCGCGCGCGGCGGTGGCTCCCGTGCAGATCGCGATCGCGTCGAAGTCCTGCTTCAGCGAATCGGCGGAGATGTTCGCGCCGACGTTCGCGTTCGTGCGGAAGACGATGCCTTCCTCCCGCAGAAGGTCCACGCGGCGCTCGACCAGGCGCTTCTCCAGCTTGAAGTCGGGAATGCCGAGAGTCAGCAGTCCGCCGATGCGGTGGTCGCGCTCGAAGACCGTCACCAAATGCCCCGCCTTGTTCAGCTGGGCGGCCGCGGCGAGTCCCGCCGGTCCGCTGCCGATGACGGCGACCTTCCGGCCCGTGCGCTTCTTCGGCGGCTCCGGAACGATCCAGCCCTCCTCGAACGCGCGGTCGACGATGCTCACCTCGATCTGCTTGATCGTGACGGGGTCGTCGCCGATCCCCAGAACGCAGGCGGCTTCGCACGGCGCCGGGCAGATGCGGCCGGTGAACTCCGGAAAGTTGTTCGTCTTGTGGAGTTCCTCGATCGCGTCGCGCCAGTGGTCGCGCCAGATCAGGTCGTTCCAGTTTGGAATCAGGTTTCCGAGCGGGCAGCCCTGGTTGCAGAACGGAATACCGCAGTCCATGCAGCGCGCGGCCTGGGTCTTCTTCTTCTCGTCCGGCAGGGGGATGACGTATTCGTTCCAGTCCTTCACGCGCTCCTCGACGGGGCGGTAGGACTGGGTCTCTCGCTCGGCTTCCAGGAATCCGGTGGGCTTGCCCATCGGGTGGTTCTCCTTCGTTTCGTTTCGGTGTCAGGCCTTCGGGGCCGTCTCGCTCTCGCCGGCCTCGATCATCTCGGCGGCCTGTTCCAGGGCTTTGCGCTGTTCGAGCACGCGCTTGTAGTCGCGCGGCATGACCTTGACGAACTCGTCGCGCACGCGCGGCCAGTTCGCCAGGACGCGCGCGGCGACCGGGCTGTCCGTGTACCGGGCGTGCTTTTCGAGCAGTCCGCGGACCAGGTCCTCGTCTTCGGCGGTCATGTTCTCCATGTCCACCATCTCCATGTTGCAGCGTGCGGGGAACCGGTTGTCCGGATCGTGAACGAACGCGATGCCGCCGCTCATTCCGGCGGCGAAATTGCGCCCCGTCGGACCGATCACGACGACGTTTCCGCCCGTCATGTACTCGCACCCGTGGTCGCCGACGCCCTCGACGACGGCGCTCGCGCCGCTGTTGCGCACGCAGAACCGTTCGCCGACGACGCCCCGCAGGAAGATCTCGCCGTAGGTCGCGCCGTAGGCGATGACGTTGCCGGCGATGATGTTGTTCTCGGCGACGAAGCCGGGCGTGTCCGGCGGGCGGACGACGATCCGTCCGCCGCAGAGACCCTTCGCCAGGTAGTCGTTCGCGTCGCCGACCAGCGTGAACGCGACGCCGCGCATCAGGAACGCGCCGAAGCTCTGCCCCGCGGTTCCCGTGAAGCGGAACTGGATGGTGTTCTCCGGCAGGCCCTGCATGCCGTACTTCTCCGCGATCATGCCGCTGAGAATCGCGCCGGTCGTGCGGTTGATGTTGCGAATCTTGAGTTCCGCGCTCACCGGCTTGCCCTCGTTGATCGCGCGCGTCGCGATGCCGATCAACTGGTTGTCCAGGGCGCGGTCGAGTCCGTGGTCCTGCAGCTGGACCCAGTGCCGCGCGATGTCGGCGGGCATGTCGGGCTTGTGGAGAACCATGGAGAGATCGATGTTCTTCGCCTTCCAGTGGTCCTGGGGCGGATCGAACGTCAGGCAGTCGGACTGGCCGACCATTTCCTCGACGGTGCGGAAGCCGAGCTCCGCCATGATCTCGCGAAGCTCCTCCGCCACGAAGAAGAAGAAGTTCACGACGTGTTCCGGCGTGCCGCGGAACTTCTTGCGAAGCACGGGGTCCTGCGTCGCGATGCCCACGGGGCACGTGTTCAGGTGGCAGACGCGCATCATGATTCAGCCGGACGCGATGAGCGGCGCCGTCGAGAAGCCGAACTCCTCGGCCCCCAGCAGCGCGCCGATGGCCACGTCGCGGCCCGTCTTCATCTGGCCGTCCACCTGCAGCCACACCCGCCCGCGCAGGTCGTTGAGCACCAGCGTCTGCTGCGTTTCCGCCAGGCCGAGCTCCCACGGAACGCCGGCGTGCTTGACCGACGTCAGGGGGGAGGCGCCGGTTCCGCCGCCATCGCCGCTGATCAGGATGTGGTCGCTCTTCCCCTTGGCCACGCCGGCGGCGATCGTTCCCACGCCGACGCCGGAAACGAGCTTCACCGAAATGCGCGCCTTC
>JAJFLJ010000084.1 GCA_021772755.1 Candidatus Sumerlaeota bacterium | reverse complement strand
GACGCGATGGGAACGACGACGCTTTCCTCCGCGGCGGCGTTCTCCGCCGTGGCGGGTTCGGCGCCCGGCTTCGTGCGCGTCGATGCGATCGACGGCCGGTTCCTTCGCCGGTCGACGGGCGAGCCGTTCGTGCCCATCGGCCGGAACGTGTGCTGGGCGGACAGCTCCGGCACGAACATGTACGCGGGCACCTTCGCGACGATGGGCGCCAACGGCCAAAACTTCGTTCGCGTGTGGATGACGCATTTCTTCCAGGGTCAGATTCTGGAATGGACGAGCAGCCACCACACGGGATACTTCGACGGAGTGGGGCGGTACAGCCTGGAGCAGGCCTTTCGGATCGACCGCATCGTGGAACTGGCGGAGCAGAACGGCATCGCGATCCAGCTGGCGTTCCAGCACCACGGCCAGTTCAGCACGAGCGTGAACCCCAACTGGTCCGACAATCCGTACAACCTGGCGAACGCCGCGGCCGACGGCGGATTTCTGGCGACGCCGCAGGAGTTCTTCACGAACGCGGCGGCGAAGGACCTGTTCAAGCGCAAGCTGCGCTACATCGTCGCGCGGTGGGGGTACTCGACGAGCATCTTCGCGTGGGAGTTCTTCAACGAGGTGCAGTTCACCGACGACTTTCGCACCTCGCCGGCCCAGCGCGCGAACGTGGCCGCATGGCACGACGAAATGGCCGCCTGGCTCGACGCCAACGATCCCTTCGGCCATCCGATCACGACGAGTTCGGAGGAGACCGGCTTCGAAAGCATCTGGCCGCTGGACGACATCGATCTGCTGCAGGTCCACGACTACGCGCCGGACAAGATCGGCCGCTTCGTGGAGGAGGCGGCGAACCTGTCGGGGTACGGAAAGCCGCTGCTGTTCGGCGAGTTCGGCGCCGCCGACAACGGCAACGGAACGCCGGAGTTCAACATCGGTTCGCAGGGCGCGCCCCGCGACCAGCAGCTGCTCGACGGGCTCGTGGTGCACAACGGCATCTGGTCGTCGCTGCACCTGGGGTCGTCGGCGATGTATTGGTGGTGGGAATACATCGAGAGCGAATCGCTGGACGGGCACTTCGCGGCGCTGAACGACTACGTCGGCGACGCGGACTTCGCGGCGGAGGGCGTGTCCGAAGCGGTCGTCGCGCTCTCCGGCGCGGGCGGTTCGATGGACGCCTCGGCGATTCCGGGGCTGGTGGATTTCACCGCGGTGCCGGCGCAGACGTCCTTCGCGATGCAGGACGACGGCACGTTTCCCGGGATTTCGGGGCTGACGGTCTATCTGCACGGCACGTTCCAGAACGCGCGGCGGTCGGACCCGCAGTTTACGGCGAACTTCGGCAGCGGGGGGAGCATCGTTCTGCATGTGGAGAGCGTGTCGAACTTCGGTTCGAACTCGGTTCGCGTGCTGGTGGACAACGTGCCGGCGGCGAGCCAGGGCCTGACGAACGGCCAGACGAATTTCACGATCGCGGTGCCCGTGCCGGCGGGTATGCACACCGTGCAGGTGGAGAACACGGGCCAGGACTGGGCAAGAATCGGCGAGTACGAACTGACGAATGTCAGCGGCAGCACCGTCGGCGTCATCGGTCTCGCCGGTACGGAGACCGCGTATCTCTGGGTCTACGACCTGGGAAGCCAGTACGGACACGCGGACAACGGCACGATCGCGGGGGTGACGGCGGATGTGGCGGGGCTGGACGACGGGTCGTACACGGTCGGCTTTCACGCGACGCGCCCGCCCGGCGGCGTGCTGTCGATGGTCACGGGCGTTTCCAGCGGCGGCAGTCTGCCGATCGCGCTGCCGGACTTTCAGAAGGACATCGCCGTGAAGGTCGCTCCGCAGACGGTTGCGGTGGAGCTCGACGCGTTTTCGATCAACTGAGGAAAGGCGTCAGGCGCCGACCCTGCCGACGGTGTCGCGAACGATGAGCTGGGTCTGCACGATGCGCTTGCAGGGCACGTGGGCTTCGTCGGCGAGGCTGTCGAGCAGGATGGCGGCGCCGATCTCGCCCATCTGGATCTGGTCGACGCGGATGGTCGTGAGGGCGGGGCTGAAGAAGCGGCTGACGTAGAGATCGTCGAAGCCGACGATGCTGATGTCGTCGGGGATTCTCATGCGGGCGTTCTTGAAGACCTTCATGGCGCCGATGGCCATGCTGTCGTTGACGCAGAAGACGGCGGTGGGGCGAAGGCCGGACGCGAGAAGGTCCTCGGCGGCGCGGGTTCCGCCGTCCTCGGAATGTGTGTGGCGAATCACCAGTTCCGGGCGGTAGATGTCGCGTTCGAGCATCGTCGAGCGGAACGCGTTGAAGCGCGCGAGCGTGCTGGAGTCGTCCTCCCTGGCGGCGAACATGGCGATGTCGCGGTGGCCGTGCGCGATCAGATGACGCGTCGCGGCGGTGGCGCCCTCGATGTTGTCGGACACGACGCAGTCGATGTTGGGATCGGAGGACTCGGAGTCGAGAATGGCGAAGGGGAGTCCGTACTCGCGGAGTTCCTGGACGAGGGACTCGGGCATCTTGCCCAGCAGCAGCACGCCGTCGACGGAGCGTTCCTTGACGAACTTCGGGACGATATGGTCCTCGCCGGCGAACTCCGTTCCGGCGAGCAGAAGGTTGTAGTTGCGCTTGCTGAGGACCTGTTCGGCGCCGGCGGCGACGCTGCCGTAGAAGGGGCTGTGGAAGAGATGGATGCAGGAGGGATAGAAGAAGAGGCCGATGTTCTCGGAACGCCGCGCGCGGAGCATCTTGGCGGCGGGGTTCGGCATGTAGCCGATCTCGTCGCAGATGCGGATGACGCGCTTGCGGGTCTTCTGGCTGATAGAGCCGGTGCCGTTGAGGGCCTTGGAAACGGTGGAAATGGAGACGCCGGCCATCTTCGCCACGTCGTGGATGAAGTAGGTCTGGCGGCGGACCCGGGGTTTTCGGGCGGGCGGGGTTCGCTCGGGTTTGGAGTTTTCGGCCATGAGAGTCCCTGGGCAGACGCTGGTTCGGTTCCCCCCGCCCCGGCTCCCGGAAAACGTTTATTCGGCGGGATGGTGGCTCGTGTTGGAGGCGCGGGACAAATCATTTTCCTTCCCGTTTTCCGCCGGGAATCCGGAAAGGGAAGCGGGGCGAAAGGCCGCTGAGAGCACTTTCGCGGCGCCAGAAATGGGTTGCGTTGGGAGCGAGGGGTCGGGGAAGTTGCTGCGGAAAGAGGAAAACCTTTTCTTGCCCTCTTTCGACTGCCGAGCCCCGAGCGCTTCGGCCCCGGCACTCCCCCGATACCCGCCGGATTCCCCGAAAGGCATCCCCACCGTGACCCTCCTCGAAAAAACCACGGCGAACGAACCCCTTCTGAAGCGGTACCCGGGCAACCCCATCATTTCCCGCGACGCGATTCCCTGCTCCAACAGCATCTTCAACAGCGCCATCGTGCCTTTCGGCGACGGGTACCGCGGCGTCTTTCGCGTCGATAACCAGGATCGCGACATGCTCATCCACGCGGGGCGCAGCGCCGACGGTCTGAACTGGGAGATCGACCACGAGCCCATCCGGTGGAAATGCCGCGACGCGGAGATCGCGAAGATCGTCTACGCGTACGATCCGCGCGTCACGTTCCTGGACGGGCGCTACTACGTGACGTGGTGCCACGGATACCACGGCCCGTGCATCGGCCTGGGCGTGACGGACGACTTCGAGAGCTTCGAGTTTCTGGACATCGTGCTGCCGCCGTTCAACCGCAACGCGGTGCTGTTCCCGCGGCGGATCAACGGCCGCTACGTCATGCTGCACCGCCCGAGCGACAACGGCCACACGCCCTTCGGAGACATCTTCCTGTCGCAGTCCGAGGATTTGCTGCACTGGGGCAGGCACCGTTTCGTGATGGGCACGGCGAACGGGTGGCAGAGCACCAAGATCGGCGCCGGCCCGGTTCCCATCGAGACGCCGGAGGGGTGGGTGCTTATCTATCACGGCGTGCTGACGTCGTGCAACGGCTTCGTCTACAGCGTCGGCGCGGCGATTCTCGACCTGGAGGAGCCGTGGAAGGTCCTCCACCGCACGCGGCGCTACATCCTGGCGCCGACCGAGCAGTACGAATGCGTCGGCGACGTTCCCAACGTGACGTTCCCCTGCGCGGCGCTCTACGACGAGGCGACCGACGAACTGAAGGTCATCTACGGCGCGGCGGACACGTGCACCTGCATGGCGACGACGACGATGAGCGAGCTGATCGCGTTCACCAGGGCGAACGACATGATCCCGCAGGGCGCCTCCGGCGGCAACGGAGCGCGATAGGACCTCCGCCGCCGTCCGAAGTCTACGGAGACGCGGCGGGTTGCTGCGGGGGAGCGGCGTCTTCCCCGAAGATCGCCGCAGGCAGGGGCATCGCCAGAGCGGGACCAAGCCCGCCCAGGAAGCTGTTGGGTTCGAGCGCGATGACGAACGCTTCGGGCGCGATGGCGCGGATTTCCGCGAGCATCTTCGCCGCCCTGCGTCGCGGGAGCAGCACCTGGAGAATCCGCTTCTCGCCGGCCAGGCCCTCTCCACGCCACGTAGTGACGGGACATCCCCGGGCGCGCAACGCCGCGACGAGCGCCGTGTCGTGGCCGTCGACGGTGACCTGGAGGAGGCGCAGCCCGATCGCGAGCTTCTCCTCGATCAGGCTTCCGAGATAGATGCCCATGGCGAAGCCGAGCCCGAAGACGGCGATGCGCAGGGCGCTGTGGGGCTGCTGGAGCATGAGTCCCAGGGCCAGAAGATAGATGACGATTTCGACGAAGCCGACGAACGCCGCGGAAACGCGGCGCCCCCGGATCACGAGAATATGGCGCACGGTGGCCGCGCTCATGTCGGCCATCCGGGCGAAGAAGAGAAACGCGAGTTCGTATGCCATGACGGTGTGCCTGACTCCGCGATGCGCGAGGAGATGCCGTTCAGTCGGGATCGCCGGCGGCTTCCGGCTGGTAGAGGATATCGACGGTTTCGCCGCGCATTTCGCCGGCGGGTGCGTTCCATTCGACGGTTTCGCCCCTGCGCGCGCCGAGAATCGCGGCGCCGACGGGCGAAAGGACGGAGACCGCCGCATCGGAGCCGAACGAGCGCTGCGCGCCGGAGGGAAAGACGAGGCGAACGGTTCGCTCCTCGTTCGTGTTCGCATAGCGAAGCACGACGCGGGAGTTCATGGTGATACGGTCGCCGGCGATGTCGGCCGGTTCGACGATGGCGGCCTCGCCGAGGCGCTTGCGAAGGGCTTCGAGCCCGGGACTGCGGCGGGAGACGGCGCTGGTCTGGCCCGAAACGAGGGCCGTGAGTCTGATATGGTCTACGACGGTGATGACTGGACGCATGGTCGCGCTCCTTGGGGTAAAAGGGGAAGGGTCGCCACCGCCGGGTGGTGACGGTGCGCGAATTCTGGTGGTGGTGTTTGGACTATCGGAACAGGGGAGGGGGCGCGTGCGGAAGAACCGGGGGTGGCCGCCTAGCGGGCCGCACGCGCCATGTCATCCGAGGCGCCGGCATCCGCGCGATTCCCACTGCGAAACGCCCGCTGCGTCTGCAGCGGGCTGGCGGAAAGTCGGTTGGGAAAAGGCGTAAACACGGACGCGGTGATCTCCGAACGATGCTGCGCGAACCATACGGGGAGCCGCGTGGAAGTCAAGCGCATTGGCCGCAAGCGAATCCGATGGCGGCGCGTTCGTCGCCCTACTCCGTCCTGCGAAAGCGAATCGTGGAAAGCCGGTCGATGGCGGGGACGCCGTCGGTCGTGGAGGGTTCCACCAGTGTGAGCGCAAGGCGCTGTTCGCCTGCGGGTAGTTCGACGGGTTGCAGTTCGATCCACGCTTCGCCGTCGACGACGGCTCTTTGCGTCTGGCCGGCGACGACGAGTTCGATCGTGGCGCCGGAGGGAGCTTGCGATTCGTACTCCAGGGTCGGCGTCCACGTGCCCGGGGTGCGAACGTCGATGTCGTAGTGGGCGGCGTCGCCGACGGAGGTCCAGTTCGCGAGCGCGAAGGAGGTGTTCCAGAGACCGCCCTCGATTTCCGCCGGAGCGTACGCGAGGACGGGCGAGTCGGCGTGCCCGTCGTGGCCGATGAGGAAGACGGGCATCGAGTACGCGGCGGGCTCGGCGAGAACGCCGTCGTACCACGCGCGCAACTCGTCGAGCATCGACCGCGACAGTTCGGCGTTCGCTTCGTGGATATTGGCGTTCTCCCACGGGTCGGTCCAGATGTCGCGCAGCTCGACGTTGTCGACGGCCATGCCGCCGTACTGGCCCCACAGCAGCTTGTGGCGGTCGCGGCGGATGCCGAGGCGCTGGTGTTCGAAGTCGATCCGCGAGCGGACCGCCGACGAGAGCGGCACGAAGTGGGTCCACTCGTCGAGCGGGTTGTCCAGACCCGGGATCTCGGGATTCCACTGGGCGATGAAGAAGGGTTCGTCGGGCCAGGGCGCGTCCCGAGACAGCAGCAGTTGCGACATGTCGCGGCCATCGAAACCGGCGTGGCCGGGGGGCGGCTGGGCTCCGGCGATGGAGAGCAGCGTGGGGGCGATATCGAGCACGCTGGTCATACGGAACCGCTCGCCGGGTTCGCAGGTGCCGGTCCATCGCACGAACAGCGGCGAGAGGATGCCGTTCTCCCAGTTCTGGGCCTTGTTGCCGCGGTAGGGGAGTGGGTTGCGCCGGGCCCATTGCTCGTCGGTGAACGTGCCGGTGCGCGAGCAGCGGAGCCAGGGGCCGTTGTCGCTCATGAAGAGAACGAGCGTGTCGTCCGCGATGCCCTGCGCGTCGAGTTCGTCCAGCAGACGCCCGATGTTGCCATCGAGGTGCTCCATCATGGCGTAGAGCGTCGCGGCGGGATCCTCGAGTCCCATCGCGCGATACCTCGCGACGTCCTCGTCGGGCGCGTCGAGCGGCTCGTGCGGCGTCATGTAGGGCATGTAGAGGAAGAAGGGTTCGGCGGCGTGCCCGCGGACGAAGTCGATGGCCATGTCCGTCGTCAGCGTGGCGGACCACTCCTCCGTCTCGGTCCACTCGCCGTTGCGCCATCCGCGCGCGTTGCGATAGCGGTACAGGTCCGCCATCCACGCGTCGTCGAATCCGCGGTCCCACGGGAAATAGCCGTCGGTCTTGCCGGTATGCCACTTGCCGTACATGGCCGTCGCATAGCCCGCGTCGCCGAGGAGTTCGGCGATGGTGGTCTCGCCGAGATACAGGAAGTCGCGACCGCCGTGGACCCCGGAAACGCCGGTGCGCAGAAAGTGGCGGCCGGTGAGCAGCGAGGCGCGCGTGGGCGCACAGACCGAATGCACGTAGTGGTTGTGGAAGCGAACGGACTCGCGGGCGAGGCTGTCGATCTCCGGCGTGCGGGCCCATCGGTTGCCGCTGATGCCCAGATCGCCGACGCCCATGTCGTCGGTCTGGATGAGGAGAATGTTGGGTTGCGACCGGTCGGCAGACATCACCGGGGCGGCGAAGGCTGTCGCGAAGGGAAGCAGCAAAGCCAGGGAGAGCGGGAAGCGGGGAATCATGGGGAAGAGAGGAGGGATGGATCGGAATGACCGCAAGGAAAACCTTTTCCGCCCGCCTACCCTTTCGGATAGTAGCCATCCCGGCCTCGGTGTGGATACTGGCTGGACAGGCTACGATCCCCGAAACATATCCTGCCCCCGAGGCCACCAGTATCCATGACATCCGCTTCCCTGCGTGAATCCGCGTCCAGCCCTGCCAGGCTGCGCCCCCGGGAGTCGGCGTTTCCGATACTGCTCGCCGCGTGTACGCTCCTTGCCGGAAGTTCCCTCGGCCAGGGGTTTCCGAACATTCCGCGCAATCCTCCCGAACTGATCGCCGGTCCCATCGCCCCCGAGCAGGGGCGGACGGCGATCATCGCGTGGCACGGCGATCACATCGTGACGGTGCCGGAGGCTCCGGGGAGCCAGCCCGGCGCCGACGTGAACATGCGGGTGGTGGACATTTCGGACCCGACGAATCCGACGGTGACGATGTTGCCGGCGCACACGACGGGTTTCCACGCTCACGCGTATTTCCACTACGGCGAGTATCTCTACGTCGGACCGCACTGTCTCGACGCGGGGCTGAATCCGTGCAGCGGCACGGGGAACATCTGGGCGGACAGTCTGCGCATCGGAGGGCCGGGCGCGGCGATCGGGACGAGCACGCTGACGCGGGCGAGCATGGAGAGCGACGCGGGTCTGGCGATCGGAGGCGTGAACCGTTCCGGGACGCAGTCGCCCTGGGGCGCGGAGGATTTCTGGACGTACAGCCCCGTCGGCGGCGACACGTTCCTGGCGGTTCGCCGCGAGCCGGGGGACTGGATCTACGACTGGGGCAACGGCGGCGCGAGGACGGGGCCGGCGATTCTTTCCACATGGGACCACCTGGGCGAGACCGGCGTCATCGGCTTTCCCTTCATCATGGGGAACATTCTGATCTATGCGGCGGACATGACGGGCACGGGCGTGTGCACGTACGACATTTCCGATCCGGAGAATCCGGTTCTGCTGGACGTTCTGAAGGAGGAAAACCCCGGCGGCTACTGGCCGGAGGTCTACGGGCATTACATCTTCTTTCCGCGGCGCGACAACGAGGGCGGACCCGGCAGCGACGCGGGTTTCATGGTGGTGGACTTCTCCGACCCGACGGACCTGCGGGTCGTGGCGGACCGCAATCTGGAGGGCTCGAACCAGTACGTGACCTTCCAGGACGAGTACGCGTTCATGAACCGCTACAAGATCGACATGCGGACGTACGACGTGGCGGTGGAACTGCCGACGGTGCCGGGAGTTCTGGACGCGAGCCAGTTCGCGCTTCCGCTCGGCAATCTCGTCGTGACGGGCGGATACGGTTCGGACGGGCCGGGGCTTGCGATCTGGTCGCACCAGGCGGCTCCCGACACGCGTTCGCCCTTCGTGCTCTATCACGTTCCGGTTCCGGACCAGACGAACTATTCGATTCACTGTCCCATCACGCTCTCGATTCCCGAGACGCTGAGGACCGAGACGATCGTGGACGGGTCGTCGCTGATCGTGCGGCCTGTGGACGGCGCGCCGATCGCGACGTGGCATTCCTTCGGCCAGGGCAAGCTGCTGACGGTGACGCCGCAGGACACGCTCCTGCCGGACACGACGTACGAGGTGGTGCTGACGGACGCGATTCAGGACGCCGCCGGAAACGGCCTGGAGCCGTACACCTTCCGGTTCTCGACGGGCAGCAGCGTCGGCGGCGGCAACCAGCCGCCATCCGTGGGGCCCATCGTGGCGACTCCAGGGGCAGGCGAGCCGAACGTACAGATGAACCTGGCGTGGTCGGGCACCGACCCCGAGGTCGGCGTTCTGGAGTTCCGCGTCGATGTGGGCGACGGCACTCCGCGCACGGTGTGGGGTCCGGCGACGTCCGTCGATCACACGTATGTCGAAGCCGGGCACTACCAGGTGACAGTGCAGGCGCGCGACGACCAGGGTTCGGTGGCGGCGCGTTCGCGCACGGTGACGGTGGCCGTTCCACCGGCGGCTCCGAACTCGACCGCCAGCAGCCTGATGGCGCTGGACGCGGCGGCGGACCGTCTCTACGTGGCGAATCCCGACAGCGATACCGTGACCGCGATCGACTCCGATTCGCTGGCGAAGCTCTGGGAGGTGCCCGTCGGGCGCGCTCCCCGTGGCGTGGCGCTCGGCAACGACGGGACGCTCTGGGTCGCGTGCCGGGATTCCGACACGATTCGGGTGCTGAACGCGGCGACGGGTGCGGACGTCGCGACGATCGTCCTGAGCTATGGTTCGGCGCCCGTCGCCATCGCTCCGGTTCCCGGCGGCGCGGCGATGCTCGCGAGTTTCGACGGCGACGGAACGCTGCGGCGGTACTCGACGGCGACGCGCGCGGAGACCGGCGCGCTGGTTCTCGGCCCGAACCCCCGCGCCATCGCGGTGACGGACGACGGGACGCGCGCGCTGGTGACGCGGTTCATCTCGCCGGAGCACTTCGGGCAGGTGTACGACGTGTCGCTGGCGGGAGGGATGACGCTGACCCGCACGATCGCGCTGAGGCGTGACCGCGCCGCGGACAGCAGCGCGTCGTCGCGCGGCGTGCCGAACTATCTGGCGGGCGTTCGAATTTCCCCGGACGGGGACTGGGCGTGGGTCGTGGGCAAGAAGGACAACACGACGCGCGGGACGTTCTTCGCGCCGACGATGGTGCCGGGCCAGGACAACACGGTGCGCGCGCAGCTGATGCTGATCGACATGGGCACGGGTGCGGAAGACGTGTCGCGTCGTCTGGACATCGACAACAGCGATTCCCCGAGCGCGGTGGCCTTCAGCCCCCTGGGGGACTACGCGTTCATCGCGCTGCAGGGGAACGCGGAGATCGCGGCGATCGATGTCCCCGACTTCATGCGCCAGGAGAGCCCCGGAACCGTCCACAGCCGCTACGAGACGGGTGTCGCGCCGCAGGCGGTGCTGGTGGACGGCGACACGGGCCGAATCTTCACGGCGGACTTCATGGACAGGACCGTGACGGTGTTCGAGGCGGACGACTTTCTGACGATGGGTTCGGCGAACGTGCCCTCCTCGGCGGTTTCCACCGTCGCGACGGAGCGTCTGCACGAGTCGGTGCTGCTTGGAAAGAAGATCTTCTACGATGCGTCCGATCCGCGCATGAGCGCGGAGGGCTACATCAGTTGCGCGACGTGCCACGTCGACGGCGGGCACGACGGCCGGACGCTGGACTTCACGAACCGCGGCGAGGGCTTCAGAAACACGACGGACCTGCGGGGGCGTTCGGGCACGGGGCACGGCGACGTGCACTGGAGCGCGAACTTCGACGAGATCCAGGACTTCGAGAACGACATCCGAAGCTTCTTCGGCGGAACGGGATTCCTTTCCGACGGCCAGTTCGCGGCCACGAGCGATCCGCTCGGCGCTCCGAAGGCCGGCGCCAGCGTCGATCTCGACGCGCTCGCGGCCTACGTCACGTCCCTGGGGTCGGCGTCGATTCCCCGCAGCCCGCACCGCAATTCGGACGGTACGCTGAGCGCTGCGGCGCTGAACGGGCAGGCGATCTTCAACGCCAACAACTGCGCGTCGTGCCACGATCCCGCGAACGACCTGACGGACCGCGCGACGCACGACGTGGGGACGCTGAAGGCCAGTTCGGGCCAGCGCATCGGCGCGCCGCTGACGGGAATCGACACGCCGACGCTGCTCGGTCTGCACGCGTCGGCGCCGTACTTCCACGATGGCAGTGCGGCCACGCTGGAGGAAGTGTTCACGATCGCCGGTGGGCGGCTGGAGCAGGCGGAGGACGCCATCCTCGGCGGAGGCGCCGCCGCGCAGGACGTCGGCTGGCACCCCATGAAGGAGTGGCACCAGGGCGGTTTCGTGGAGCTCGACGGCGCGGAGACGATCACGTTCGACGACGTGGAGGTGACGACGCCGGGCGGAGGGCCGGGGTTTCTCGAGGTACGCTACAACTCGGCGTACGGCAACAGTGCGCTGGCCGTGACGGTGAACGGCAACGGATATGGCGGTGCACTTCCGATAACGGGAAACGTTCCGAACTATCTGCCCAACGAATGGCGCAGCGTCCGGATTCCGGTGACGTTCCAGAACGGGACGAACACAGTCGTTCTGTCGGAGGGCGCGACGTTCGCGCAGCTCTTCGTGGACGACGTGCTGATCTCGACGCCGGACGACATGGCGCTGGCAGGCGCCCACGTGCGGGGCTTTACGCCGGGAGAGATCGCGGACCTCTCCGCGTATCTGCTCTCGCTCGACGGAAACGACGCGGCGGGCCCCATCGTCACGGTGATGCGCGGGGCCGTCGTTCCGCACCAGGGTACGGACAACGCGGAGGTTCCCTCCGGTTCGTCCGACGTGCCGCTGGTCTACACCATTCAGAACACGGGGACGGGTCCGCTGAACCTCGGCCAGTTCGGACTGCTCTCGAATCCGCCCGGCGACATCCAGATCGTCCAGCAGCCGGCGGCGAACGTTCTCGCCGGGCAGAGCACCCAGATGACCGTGCACGTCACGTTGTCGGGGGCTTCGGCGAGCGCGAGCGTGGGGGGATGGAGCGACGCGGCGGCCGGCACGCTCGAATGGAGCCTTCAGATCGATGCGGGGGCGGCCGTTCCGGTCGAACTGGACGCGTTCGGCGTCGAATAGCGTCGCCACCGGGCGGTCCGTCGTGCTGAAACCGGACCGCGCGAGAGGCGGCGCCGGCGAATGCGTATCCTGATTATCGAAGACGACGACGCGATCGGGCGGGCGGTGGCCGCCGCGCTGGCGGGCGAGGGGTTCGCCGCGGACCGCGCCGCCGACGGCGAGAGCGCTCTCGACCGCGTACGCGACGCCCACTACGACCTGGTGCTGCTGGACCTGAACCTGCCGGGGCTTTCCGGCTTCCAGGTTCTCCGTGCGATTCGCACGATGCATCTGCCGACGCCGGTGCTGATCGTCACCGCGCGCGACCACGTCGACGACCGCGTGGAGGGGCTCGACCTCGGCGCGGACGACTATCTTGTGAAGCCCTTCGCGATGGCGGAACTGCTGGCGCGGGTGCGGGCTCTGCAGCGCCGCGCCGGCGACGAAGCGCCGTACCGCCTGGCCCACGCCGGCGTGGAGCTGGACCTTCTGCGGCGCACGGCGTCGCGGGACGGTCGGCAGCTGGACCTGACGGCGAAGGAGTTCGAGGTCCTCGAGCTGCTGATGCGCAACGCGGAGAAACCCGTTTCGAGGAGCATGCTGGCGAAAGTCGTCTGGCACGACGTGCCCCGCGCGACGTCGCTGGACAACGTGATCGACGTGCATCTCGGCCGGCTTCGGAAGAAGATCGACGAGCCGTTCGGAACGCGGCTCGTCCACACGATTCGCGGGGTGGGATTCGCGCTGAAGGCGGGGGACGGAGACCCGCCGCAGCGGTCATAGCCATTGCGGCGCGGGGCGGAATCCGGATTCTCGCGCCGGGGTTTCGCGACGATGCAGCAGGCCTTCAGCAGTGTGCGCAACCGACTGACGTTCTGCTTCGCGGGATCGTCGGTCGTCGTTCTGCTGGCGTTCTCGGCGACGGTGTACGGGCTCGTTTCGACGTGGATGACGGAGGAGCTCGATCGCGGGCTCGAACGCGACCTGACGCAGTTCACGCTGCGTCTCGCCACCGGCGTCGAACCGGGCGAGGCGCTTCCGCAGGATTTCGGCATCGCGCTGATCGCCGTGTGGCGCGGGGACGAACGCGTCGCCGCCACGCCTTCCTGGGACCGCGCGGGTCTGGACCGCGCCGTCGCGGAGTCGGCGCGCGACCGCTTCTTCTTCGACGCGACCGACGGGCCGGTGTACCGCATTCGGCGGGGCTTCGTCGGCGGGGGCGACATGATCGCGGCGGCACGGAGCGCGACGAGCTACGAACTGGCGCGCGAGCGGCTCTTTCTGGTGCTGGCGGCGGTGACGGTGTTCCTGATCGCGGCGAGCCTGGCCGCGTCGGCGGTTCTCGCCAACGCCATCGCGCGCCCGCTGCGCAGCCTCGCCGCGCAGGCGGAGGCCCTCGACCCGCGCGATCCGTCGCGAAGACTGCACGCGGAGAATCCGAACGACGAAATCGGCGTGCTGGGCGGGGCGTTCAATCGCACGCTCGACCGGTCGCAGGCGGCGTTCCGCGAGATGCGCCGCTTCACGTCGGACGCGTCGCACCAGATTCGCACGCCTCTGGCGGCGATGCGGGCGACGGGCGAGGCGGCGCTCGCCTCCGGCGCCGGGGCGGAGGAACTGAGGGAAACCGTTGGGCGGCTTCTCGAAGAGACCGACCGGCTGGAGCGCCTGGTGGAAACGCTTCTGCTGCTGACGCGCGGAGAGGCGGGGGAGAGCCGCGCGCGGCTCGTGCGGACCGACGTGGGGGAACTCGCCAGGGACATCGTCGGGACGCTCGACGTGCTCGCGCAGGAAAGAGGGCAGACGATCGCCTTCGAAGCCGCGGGGGAACTCTTCGCGAACATCGACGGGGAACTTCTTCGCCAGGCGGCGATGAACGTTCTGGACAACGCGATCCGCCATGCGCGGGAGGGCGGATCGATCGGCGTATCGGCGCGGCGCGAGGGCGGCTTCGTCGCGCTGGCGGTCGAGGACGACGGGGCGGGGATTCCCGCTGCGGACCGCGAGCGGGTCTTCGAGCGCTTCTACCGTTCGGGGCCCCCTGCGGCGGCCGTGCGCGAGGGGTCGGGGCTGGGGCTGGCGGTGGCGAAGTGGTGCGTCGAGACGTGCGGCGGGACGATTCGCGCCGGGGAATCCGCCGCCGGAGGCGCGCGCATCGAGATCCGGCTGCCGGCCGCGTAATTCGCCGTTGGCATGGCGCCGCCGCCGCGCTACACCACCCGCAGAACCTTTCGACAAGGCCACGAACCGACATGCCCGTCTACGAGTACTACTGTCCGGCCGCGAAAACGGCCATCGAGGTCGAGCACTCCATTACCGAGTCCTTCGAGACATGGGGCGAACTCTGCAGACGCGCCGGCACCGACCCCGGCGACACGCCGGCGGACTCGCCGGTGGAGAAGCTGCTCTTTGCCAGCGGCATCGCCACGCCGAAGACGAACGCGGACCTCAAGAACCTGGGTTTCACGAAGCTCGTGAAGCGCGACACCGGCGTGTACGAGAACGTCACGGCCACGGGCGGGGAGAGCCGCTACATGAACGCGGGCGATTCGTCCACCCTGCCGGACATCAAGCGCAAGATCAGCGACTGACGGCCGCCCCGCGATGATCGTCTCCAACAGCAGGAAGTTCATCTTCGTCCACATCATGAGGCCGGCGCGGCCGCTTCCGTGCCGCCGTCAGTCCCGGGGCTCGGGGGCGATGGCGCGCATGTCGATGTCGGGAACGTTCTTGAGCGCGTACTGCAGGGTCCATTCGTCGCGGAAGACGGCGAGCTTGCGCCCGCGCGGGTCGCAGAAGACGTCGCTGATGCCGTGGCGCACGAGGACGCGGTGGTTCCAGTCGCGCGGCATGTGCAGCCATCGCGCGGACCCGAAGCCCAGGCGTTCGAGTTTGATCTCGACGTCGTACTCCTCCAGCATGCGCTGCTGGACGACTTCGAACTGAAGCTGGCCGACGGCGGCGAGGACCGGTTCCGGCGCGCTCAGGTTGTCGGGCGGATAGAGGACCTGGATGGTGCCCTCGTCGCTGAGCTGCTGCAGGCCCTTGTCCAGGCGCTTGCGCTTCATGGGGTTGGGGGCGAGAACGCGCGCGAACATTTCCGGGCAGAAGCGCGGAATGCCCTCGAACTCGATCTTCTCCCCGTCCGTGATGGTATCGGCGATCTGGTAGATGCCTGGATCGTAGAGGCCGATGATGTCGCCGGCATAGCCTTCGTCGACCTGGGTGCGTTCCTGGGCGAAGAAGGTGATGGCGTTGTTGAGGCGGAGCGGCTTGTCGCCGCGCACGAGCTTCGCCTGCATGCCGCGCTCGAAGCGTCCGCTGCACACGCGGAGAAACGCCACGCGGTCGCGGTGGTTCTTGTCCATGTTCGCCTGGATCTTGAAGACGAATCCGCTGAAGCGCTCGTTGTCGGGGCTGCGTTCGCCCTCCTGGGAGAGGCGCGAGACGGGGGGCGGTGCCATGCTGCCGAAGTGGTTCATGAAGGGCTCGACGCCGAAGTTCGTCAGCGCGCTCCCGAAGAAGACCGGCGTGACGTCGCCTTCGAGAAAGCGCTCGCGGGAGAATTCCTCGCCGGCCTCGGAGAGCAGCTCCAGCTCGTCGCGAAGCGACGAGGCGTCGTTCTCGCCGATGATCTCGGCGAGCTTCTCCTTCCCTTTGGCGGAGAGGGCGCGGGCCTTCTTGCTGCCGTGGCCGCCGTCGCGCTGGAACTGCCAGACTTCGTCGGAGTGGCGGTCGTAGACGCCGCGAAAGGTAGAGCCCATGCCGATGGGCCAGTTGACGGCGACGCAGTGGATGCCGAGGAGGTCCTCGACCTCGCTCATCAGTTCCAGGGGTTCGCGGCCTTCGCGGTCCATCTTGTTGATGAAGGTGAAGATCGGCATGGCGCGCAGGCGGCAGACTTCGAAGAGCTTGCGGGTCTGGGCCTCGACGCCCTTGGCGGCGTCGATCAGCATGATGGCGCAGTCGGCCGCGGCCAGGGTGCGGTAGGTGTCCTCGCTGAAATCCTGGTGGCCGGGGGTATCGAGCAGGTTGTAGAGGAGGTCGTTGTAGGGGAACTGCATGACGGAGGTGCTGACGCTGATGCCGCGCTGGGCCTCGATGTTCATGAAGTCGCTGGTGGCCTGGCGGCCGGTGCGGCGGGCGCGGACCTCGCCGGCGATGTGGATGGCGCCTCCGTAGAGGAGCATCTTCTCGGTCAGCGTCGTCTTGCCGGCGTCGGGGTGGGAAATGATCGCGAACGTGCGGCGGCGGGCGATTTCGCGCCGAAGGTCGGCTTGGGCGGTCGTGGAGGACATGCGAGGCTCCGGAAAGGTGCGGGGGCGGACGGACCGCCCCGGGGCGCGAGACGGTGCGCCGATGGGCGGGGCGTTATCAACCACGGAGATGGGGAAGAGCGGTTGGCAGTTGAGAGTTGAGAGTTGTTCGTCGCGAGTTGTGCGACGAACGGTGCGCTTCGAGGGTGGCTTGGGCGTCCCGCCCAAGCATACGCGCGCCTTTCCGGGGTGCCAGCCGACCACCGGGGCTTGCTCGCTCTTTCGGGGTATCGCATGTCGCGAGTCGTTCGGGACGGAGCGGTGTTTCCGAACGCGAATACCCCCGCTTTCGCCAAATCTTTGATTGATCGCCAGCCCGGTCCGGAGGCACCCAAGACCATGAGCCTTCAGTCGCGCCTGGACCGTCTCGCCCATGACAAGAAGCGCCGTGCGGCGTTGATGGAAGCGGTGCGGGCGGGGCGGATTCCGGGGCTCGCTTCGGCGGCGGATCACTTCGAGGCTTCGGTGCCCGAGTCCCCCGTGGCGGGCGGCGATGCGCCGTTCGTCGGTTGGGGCGATTCCTCCGTCGAGGAGCGTTGCGGGGGGCGGGTGCTGGTGTTTCGGCGGGAGCTGGAACTGGAGACGGGCGATCCCGCCGACCAGCCCTGGCGCCTGCCGGTCGCCCGGCCGGAGGCGTTGCTGGACACGGGCCGTCTGGATCATATCGCGCGCGATTCCGCCGGCATCGATCCGTGCCGGATCGCGTTTCTGGATACGGAGACGAGCGGTCTGTCGGGCGGCAGCAGCACGGTGGCGTTTCTCGTCGGCATCGGACGGCTGGTCCGCGACGACGCGGGATCGATCGGGCGATTCGTGCTGGAGCAGTTTCTCATCGAGGATTTCCGCCACGAGCCAGCGCAGCTCGACGCGGTTTGCGCGAGACTGGCGGACGCCGACGCGTTCTGCACGTACAACGGGCGCGGGTTCGACATCCCGGTGCTGCGCACCCGTGGCATCCTGAACCGCATCCGGCCGACGGTGTGGAAGAAGCCGAACCTGGACCTGCTGCCGATGGCACGGCGCTTGTGGCGCGAGGACTTGGAGAGGGTGAACCTCGGACGGGTGGAACGCGAGATCTTCGGCATCGTGCGCGAGCAGGACGTGCCGGGCAGCGAAGTCCCGGGCATCTGGCTGGACTATGCGCGGACGGGGAGACCGGGGCGCATGCCCCTGGTGCTGCACCACAACGCGCAGGACATCGCGTCGCTGGTGAGCGTACTCGCGCTGCAGATGCGGTTTCTCGCCGATCCGGAGGAACCGGGCCTTGCGACGCGCGCCGGGGAATTGCGCGGGATGGCGCGGCTGCACGAGCGGGC